>JAOTZA010000378.1 GCA_029861655.1 Acidobacteriota bacterium
GGATGGTCGCCGAGGGCTTCCGGCACTTGCCGATCGCCGAGGGAAACTCGCTCGTCGGGCTGCTGTCGATCCGTGGTGTCCTGAGCTACGTCCAGAACGATGTTCTGGGTGGCGCCCGAGAGGATCCCGACCGTTGAATTATGGCTTTTTGTCGATCGGCTAGACGTTTTCCGCGGTTGAACGTTAATCTATAGAAAGAGGGGAGTTTTTCTCGCTTTGCTTGGATTCACGATCAGTCTGCCCGGAGCGCGCCTCGTATTGGCGGTCACTACCCTTGTAGTGGCGACCCTGGGACTAACCATCCAGCCAGCTGCGGCGACCAGTTTCGTGATGATCTCGGACCGGGCGCTGGCCGAGCAGGCGCCTGTCATTGCCGAAGTTTCGGTCCTGGCGTCGAGCGCGGCCCCCGTCTCGGGCACGCCGTCGACCGACTACCTGGTCTTTGTCGAGCGGCTGATCAAGGGCTCCATGTCGGGTTCGGCTGTTGTGGTGAGGGTTGTCGGTGGGATCCGGCCGGATGGCTACGGTCTACGAATCGACGGAGCACCCAGCTTCAAGGAAGGTGAACAGGCGGTGCTGTTCCTGACGCCGCGGGCCGATGGCACCTATGCGATTCTTCACCTCATGCTCGGCGCGTTTCATCGGGTCGAGATCGACGGTCGCGATCTGGCAATCAGGGATCTCTCTGGCGCTTCGGCAATGGGTGGCGATGTCGATTCCAACCAAGTCGATCTTCCCCGGGAGGTCAGTGGATTCACCGAGTGGCTTTCCGACCTGGTGGTCGGGGTCGAGCGTAACGCCGACTACTTCGTAACCGACCCCGGGCACACCGAGTGGTTGCCTTATCGGGCCGTGCGGCATCGGATCGCTCGTGCCGAGAGTCCCGGAGACGAGCCGATGCGCTGGCGCTGGAACCCCAAGGGCTATGACGGAAAGGGCGCCGGTCGTCGGGCGATCACCGAGGCGATGCGTTCCTGGGACGGCGTGGGTGAGCCCGAGTTGAGCTTCCGCCTGCGTGGGACCAGCCGGTCCAAAAGCGGCCTCGAGGAGCGAGACGGGCGCAACACCGTTCTGTTCAATGACCCGAACGATTGGCTGCCCGGACGTTTCAGTTGCGCCACGGGCGGGATCCTCGCGGTTTCCGGGCCGTGGTTCGATTCCCGACAGACTTTCGAGTCGAGTGAGAAGGGTCGCCGCAAGCACAGGATCGTCGAGGCAGACATCCTCACCAATGATGGGTCACAGTGCTTTTTCTCCGGCAAGGGGCGCACCCGCGCCGCTCGTGTGCTGGCGCACGAGCTGGGTCACTCGGTGGGTTTCGGCCACTCCTCAGATCCGGATTCGCTGATGTTCGCGCTTCCCACGGCCGTGGCCGCCAACCCGGACTGAGCCCACTTGATCGCCGCCGCCGGTTGCGGCACAATCGTGGGCCACTCCAGTACCGCCCTCGATGCTCGACACTGTACAGAAGACCTCTTCCCTGCCGCATAGCGAGGAGTCCGAGCGGGCGGTTCTCTCCGGCGCCCTTCTCGATGGCTCGCTTTTCCCGCTGCTCTCGGCTCGGCTGGCAATCGAGGACTTCTTCTCGCAGAGAAACCGGGCGGTCTTCGAAGCTATGCTCCAGGTCGAGGCCGCGAGTACACCCATCGATCTGCGCACGGTTCAGGCCGCTCTCGAACAGCTTGGCAAGTTCGAGTCGATCGGCGGCGTTGCCTATCTGGCGAGTCTCGATCTTGCCCTGCCCGATCTCGGCCGGATCGAGAGCTATATCGAGATCGTCAAAGAGCGCTCTGTCCGGCGGCGGCTGATCGACGCGTGTGGGGACATCACCCGAGACTGTCTCGATGGCGGTCTGGTGGCCCAGGAAGCGCTGGGTCGTGCCGAACAGGCGATTCTCGGGCTGGGAGAAGAGGCGATCCAGAGGGGGTTTGTGCCTCTGGCCCAGATCTTTCCCGAAACCCTCGCCGATCTGGAAGAACGACCGGCAAGTGGGCTGATCGGTTTGCCGACGGGCTTCACCGATCTGGACGACAAGACGCGGGGTCTCAACAAGGCCAACCTCATCATCCTCGCCGGCCGGCCGGGTATGGGCAAGACCAGCCTGGCTCTCAATATCGCTCAGCATGTAGCGGTGCGTGAGAACAAGGCGGTGGGGGTGTTCTCGCTGGAGATGAGCCAGCAGGAGCTGGCGTTGAGGATTCTGTCGGCCGAGGCCGACGTGCCGTTTGGGCCGTTGCGGTCGGGGCACCTGTCCACGCGCCAGTGGAGCAGTGTGGTGCAGAAAGTGCGAGCGATCTCGGCGGCGCCGCTCTATATCGACGACTCGGCAAACCCGACGCTGCTCGAGGTTGCATCGAAGGCGCGCCGGCTCAAGGCCGAGCGTCGGCTCGAGCTCCTGATCGTCGATTATCTGCAGCTCATGTCGGCGGGGGGACGCTACGAGAACCGCAACCTCGAGATCTCTGCCATCACTCGCGGCTTGAAACAGATCTCCAAGGAGCTCGATATCCCGGTGATCGCGCTTTCCCAGCTGTCGCGTAACCCGGAGCGACGGGGTAGCGACCGGCGCCCGCAGCTTGCCGATCTACGAGAGTCGGGGTCGATCGAGCAGGACGCCGACCTGGTGGCCTTTATCTATCGGGACGAGGTTTACAACCCCGAGACCGAGGAACCGGGCGTCGCAGAGCTGATCATCTCCAAGCACCGTAATGGCGAGACCGGCACCATCAGGCTGGTCTTTATCGGCGAGCAGACCCGATTTGCCAACTACGCCCCCGAATCCCGGGGCCCGGCGCCGTTTTAGAGGCGCTCAGGGCAGCCCGTCCCGGTTTTTCAGCTAGCCTGACCTTCTCACCGGCCTTCTACTGAGAGGTCACAAGAGCCTGAATCTACTGCGTTACGCTCCCGTCGATCGCCTCAGCGGACGTCAAGTACGCTGGCGTTGGTCTCGGTCGCAAGCCTTGTATCTCCAAGCACTTCCGACCTCTCGCGACGAACGCTGGTGAGAAGGTCAGG
>JAOTZA010000377.1 GCA_029861655.1 Acidobacteriota bacterium
CGCCGCACTTACTGTCGGCCCGGTCTCGCCGGGACCTCGGGTCCAGATGTAGTGGGAGTAGAACTCGTCCAACAGCAGCGAACAATCGAGACGCCTCGTGATGCGGATCCAGTCCGCCAGCTCTTCGCCCGACACCAATTTGCCCATCGGGTTGCAGGGATTCGACATCAGGAGGGCGCCGAGGCCACGGCCGACGATCTCGCGCTCGAGGTCTTCGAGACCGAACTCGTAGCCGCTCTCGCGGGGCAGCAGGATGGGGATCGGGGTCACCAAGCGGAAGATGTCGAGCAGTTCCTCGTAGGCGGTGTAGTCGGGGAGAAAGTGACCCAGATTGACATGGCCGAGTGACGAGACGACCCGGGTCAAACCGGCTCGACCGCCACCCGAGATGGCCACGTTCTCCGCCGTGTATCTCGATGGCATGCCTCTGCGATAGAGGCTGTTGTAGAGCCCGGCAACCGCCTCGCGCAACTCCCACAGGCCCGGTACCGGCGCGTAGTCGTAATCGTCGGGGTGGACGGTAAGAGCTTCGACACGCTCGGGGGCACCCTCCAGGGGGCCGGTCTCCGGTTGCCCCTGACCGAGATTCGACCAGTCGGGGTGCCCCGGGCGAAAACCGTGGCGAGCCGCCTCGACGTTGACGTAGATCACCCCCGTCCGGGGAACGGTACGAAAGGCCTGCGGGCCGGGAGCTTCACTCATGGTTTCTCGGTGTTCGCAACAACGGCTCGGTCCCGAAGCTGTGATGACTCAGGCCGGAATCCTTCCTGTCGCCTCGCCAGCGTGGCGACCCAGTTGACTTCGGGCGACTCGAGGACCGCTCGTCTGAGATAGTCCATGATGTTGTAGTAGGTCAGGTCGACCTCGGACCGGGCTTCTCCTCGAAGCGTTTCCTCGGGTGCCGCCGGGTCGAACTCGAGACGAAAGTCGGAGCCCGAGAAGGTGCAACGGCCGTCACGGATCTCGAGGCTGTACTCGCGTTTGCTGAATCGCCCCAGCATCCTGACTCCACCGGTGTCCAGATGGAATCCGTCGATATGCCGTGACTGGCGCCAGGTCTCTTCGCGGCCGAAGAACCGCGGCTTCATGACGTAGGGCCCGCCGTCTTCGGGGCAGAAGATGTCGCAGTTGCCGCAGTCGTTGCAGAAATCGACGAAATTGCCGATCTGGTGCCGCTGCTCGAGCCGCAACGGCTTGCCGCGCTTCCAGCGCCAGCCGTCTCCGGCGGCCCCGTCACCGTCGCTGTCAAGACTCTCGACCTGGACGACTTCGATTTCTCGCTGGTTCGATCCCAATGTGAAGTTGGCGTCGTTGGGGCAGACCGGGACGCAGATGTCGCAGGTTACGCAGTCGAATAGCTCGAGATGGCGTCCGATCTTCTTGGGTGAAGCCCCCATGCCGTCGCTCGAGTACCGCGGATCGGCGGTCGCCCGCTCGACATAGGTCTCGGTGTTGAGGATCTTGGCGGCCGAGAGCCAGGGTTCGAAGAGTTCGTCACCGGCCGCTTCGCGGAGATCGGCGACGTTTTTGCCGGCTTCTGCGGCTTCCGACAACGCGGCACGGCAGCGCGCCAGGGCCGGGTCCTCCGGGTCGAGACCCAACCCATCGAGAGCGGCCTCACCGTTGCCGTAGGCGCGGATGATGAAGTCGTCGAGGTTTGTCGCCGAGACCTCGCGCATCCGCCGGTAGAGCTCCTTGTAGTAGCTGTGCAGCCGCCCGTAGCCGCCCTTGCGCAATAGATCGGTACTGACGGTGATCGGAACGAGCCCCAGCGCGGCCGCGTCGGCAAAGTTCCCACGGTCGATGCCGGCGGCAAACGAGATCGGAAACCGATCCCCAAACGTGCGCCGGAACCTCCGCACCAGGTGCATCGCCAGGATATGAAGCGGTTGCCCCGACAGGTACACCTCATCGACGCCGGGTGCCAGAAAGCCGCGTGTGTTCTCAACGATCATGGTGTTCGAGAACTTGACGCCAAACCCCAGACCGAGCTCGTTGGCGGTTTCGGCCAAGCCGCCGACCATCTCGACCGCCTGCTCCCACGTGGTGTCGCGCTCGAAGGCGCTGTCGGGCATGTGTAGATCCGTGTAGCCCAGGGTGTCGTTGAGCAGGCCGCGCGCGCGCTCGGCGCCCAGCAGCATCGGGTTGAACTTCGCGATGGTCTGGATGCCGATCTCGCGCATCAGGAAGTCCAGGATCTTCTGGATCTCGTCCGGCGGGCAGCCGTGGAAGGTGCTCAGGGTCACCGTGTCCGAGAGCTTCGTCGGGTAGTCGAGATCGCGCAAATGCTTCAACCGGTCCGGAATCTGGGCGCGGAAACGCTCCACGTGCTTTCCGGCGTCGAGCATGTTGCGGATGAACGCGACGACACGATGCCGGCGTATGCCATAGAGGTCGTAGCCGACGCTCATGTCGTAGACCATGCGATCGAAGCCCGGTGCCAGATCCAAGTGGTCCCTCGAAGACTCCGCCGCTCCCGAGCGCAGCATCTCGATCAACATGGCGCCCTTGACGTATTCGTCGAGCGATTCTTCGAGCTTGAGCTCTTGCGACCACTCGGCGTTCAGACCGACCTTGTGGACGTCGATGCACGGCCTTGGGATGTGCAGCTCATCGTGAATCTGGACCGTCTTGAGTTCCATGATGCGACAGCCACCAAGCCACGAGAGGACCAGGTTCTGGGCCATCTGGCTTTGCGGTCCCGCCGCCGGCCCCAGGGGGCTGGACACGCGGCGTCCCTGGAACTCGACCGAGAGGTCGAGGTCCCCTTCTCCACGCACGAATTTCTTCGCTGGCAGATGAAAGATCGCGTCGTCACGCTCCAAACCCGCGAACATGTGCTCGATGAGCAAGGCGAGGGGATATGGGATGAGATCTGACATGTTGTCTTGCCCCGTCCGTGATCGGTGAGCTAGGGATAAGAAACAAGCGGCGGCTTGCAGAGGGTAGAACAGAGTTCCTTCTGGATGCAATTGAGGGAATGCAACGGAACACCTACGGCACGGTCGGGCTCGG
>JAOTZA010000085.1 GCA_029861655.1 Acidobacteriota bacterium
TCTTTCTCGTAGGTCGCCGGAAGGAGCCGCTCGTGAAAGCGTTTTGCAATGTCGGCCATGGGGATCCCCCTAACGCGGCTAACGCGCCGCTGCGACTGCAGGCAGACCCAAAAAGGCGTCGATCCGTGCACGCTCGGCGTCGGTGAAATAGTCCCGGTGAACCAGGAAGTCGGTTCCCGGTGGCGGCATGCTCATCCGCGGGTTCTGGAGCAAGGTCTCGAGCCCATCACACGCCGCGCGGCTGCCGAGAAAGAACGAAAAACCACCGCACAGGGAAACGAGGCTCGAGGCCAGCTCGCTTTCGATGGTGACCTGAAAGTGCGACGGCAGCTCCTCGGCGGTGACCATGTAGCCCTCGGGATCGGGGGCGATCCGAACGACGGCATCCACGATCTTTGTCTGCTCGGGTATGGTGACCCGGTCATCGAGGTTCGCAGGGATACTGCCCACGTGGACCTTGGCGACGAGCTCGCCGTGGCCGCTGAAGGTCGCTTCGAATCTCGCGTCGTGGAGACCCTCCACTCCTGGCCACAGCGAAAACCTGTGGCCGAGGACGGTCAGCTCGTGCTCCGGTGAGGAGAGCTCGACCTTGACGGCACCCCTATCGATCGGCTCGAGATCGGTGACCAGACCCCGGTACTCGGTGTTGTAGCGCGGAAACTCGAGGACCAGCACGCCGTCTTCCGGGCCGGTTGTCGATTCGGTCGCCGGGGCTTGGAAGGCAAAAGCCGCCAGCAGAGCCAAAAGCGCCATTGGGGCCAGAAGCGACCCGCGGTTCCGGCGAGCGGAGCGGTCGAGCCGGGAGTGACTATCTGATGCCATTCTTTCTTGGGTTCCTAAGGGTAGTACCCGCGGAGGGTGCGGGCCTTCATCTTACTGCCTTTGACCTTCACCTCCACCTCGCGGAAGGTCTCGTGATCGGTGGTGTTGTCCGACGTATAAGTCAGCAGATACTGGCTGCGAAGCTCGTTTTCGATCTGCCGATAGACCGTCGCAAGCTCCTCGACCTCACGGATAAAAAACGTTCGTCCACCAGTCTCCTCGGCAAGCGTAGCGAGCTTTCGCTTCAGGCCCTGCTTGCCACCCACTCCGACACCGATCGAGTAGATCACCACCCCGCTTCGTCTGGCGTACTCGAGCACATCGCGATAGGGGTAATAGCTGACAGTGTCGTCGCCATCCGACAGCAGGATGAGGGCGCGCCGGCCACGGGTGGCGCGGAAGTAGTAGAGGCTGGTGACAACGGCGTCGTGAAGAGCGGTCCAACCCACGGACTGCAGGCCTTCGAGCGACGCCTCGATCGCTCGCAGATCATTGGTCGGAGGGATGAGCAGATTGGGCTTGCCCGCAAAGCTCAGCGCGAAGGCGCGATCGCGACTGGTCATGATGTTCGAGAGAAACCCGTTGGCGGCCTCCTTGGCGATCGCCAGAGACGAGAACATCGAGCCCGAGGTGTCGATGGCGATACCAAGCGCTAGCGGCCGATCTTCCACCAGCTCGAATTTGCCGATCTTCTGCGGCCTGCCGTCCTCGAAGATCTGAAACGCGTCCTGGCCGAGCCCACCCACCGGACGACCGGCCGAGTCGAGCACCGTCGTCATGAGCTCGACGAGATCGACGTCGACGGTCTCGAGGTAGAGCGGCGCGTTGATAAAGCGCACGTCTTCGGTTCGTATGCCGTCATCCAGAGTCGCCACCGCGGTCAGATACGAAGTCTCCTCACCGGAGGGGACTGTCACCTGGGTTTCCCAGGGCGGTTTGGTCAACACGACGATGCTTTCGTTGTTGAGCTGGAATTCAACGCTCTCGATGCGCCTCTCCTCGGGCACCACGATCTCGGCGCGCACCGGGATCACCCCACTGACCTTGATGCCCCGCCTCGGCTCCGCAATCCGCACCCGAAAGCCGCCACGCGGCTGGTTGAGAACGACCTGATCCGCCGCTACCAGATTGCCGTCGGTGTCATAGCCCTCGGCGCGCACTACCTGCTCACGCGGGTACTCGGCGAGACGGACCTCGACCGAGAAGGGCGGCCGGGTCTTGGACAACTGCAGTTCGCCATCCACCAGGAAGACCACCTTGACGATGGAGTCACCGGCGATCAACGTGTCGGCGCGCCAGACACCCAGGATGACATCCACATTGGGCGGCGCCAAGAGCAGACTGTCTCGCCCGGCCAGTCGCGACTGCGCCAACTTCTCCCCCATCGCCACGACAACCTCGTCGGGAATTCGCAGCTCCTCGACGGGCTGGGGCTCTTTGGGAACCCGGATCCCGCGACTGATGATCGTCTGGCCACCGCCTATTTCGTCGATGACCTTCAGCCTCAAGAGATAGGTGCGCTCGGGTCTCAGGGAACGCTCGAGCGCCAACGCGATCGGCACGTCCTTATCGTCCGGCGGCGGCAGGAGAAACCGAGTGCGAAAGTCCTCGAAGACGCTTCCTTCCTGCTCGATGATTCCCTCGACCGTTACCCGATGCTCGGGGTCGGAGTCCTCATTGGGCGACTCGACGCCCAGGCCGGCCGCGGGCGGGACCGTGAGAAAGACCCGGGTGATGATCCGCTGGCGGTGGCGATCCGGGTACTGGATATCGACGGCGGAGATCTCGAGCTCATCCGTCTTCTCGCCTTCCCCCTCGCTGACGCCCAGGGCCCACTGGCCGAGATCTTTTGGCGGTCCGGCAAAGGCTTCGATCTCATGGTTCGTCGGACGCTTGGATCGAAACTGGAAAAGACCGCCGATCCCGGTGGCGTCGTCCACGAGCCCCGTCTCGTCACAGGTCTTGAGATCAAATCGCTTTACCCTCACGAACTGGCGGATCTCTTCCCACTGCTCCAGCCAGTACTGCATCTCGCTGGTGTACAGAACCCGTTTCGACTCGAGCGGCCGCCACAGCTGGTACGGTTTCCCGTCCTCGGCCCGGTAGAAAACCAACTGCCGCAGCGACGGCTTCTCTCCATAGCTCCAAATCTCGAGCGGGCGGAACGTCTGCCCGCACTCGACGACCTGCTTTTCGTCCGGTGGGCCGTTGAGAAACAGGACCCGAGCGCGGTCGTCGAGATAAGTGAGGAAGCCCGCGGCCACGAGACCCCGACGTTCGCGAATCGCAACCTCGAGTTCGTTGGCCGCCGTCTCGGGATCTGGGTCGCGGGCCATGAACTCGGCGATCCAAGCTTCTCGCTCCTCCGCTGTCGTAGCGAGCAGCTCTTCTCGTTGCTCATCGGTCAACAGAAAACCGGCGCCGTCCTGAAGAAACTCTCGCTGACGCTCGGGCCAGAGGACGGGATCGTCCTCGCCGGCGGCCATCGAGCTGCCTGATGCTCCAAGAGCCGTCAAAACCAGCGCCACCACGAGCGCTTGTAGGCAGACTCGATACCTGGTGTTCTTCCTCATCGCGCGCTGCACCCTCCTGACACTCGGCCGTTCGCCGTAGGGCCTGCAAGGGGACTGCCAGACCGACAAAAGGTCCCGGGATCCGGGCTATAGTACCTACGCTCGCCAACGCCCCACGGTTGACCGGCCCCTCAAGAGACTCTCAGGTGACAGAAAGCCAAAAAGAACACCCCATCGCGAATTGGCAGACCGGAGAAACCGTCACGGGATTCGCGCTCCTGGCGCGCCGCGAAAAGCGCCAGGACCGAAACGCGAACGACTATCTGGACCTCGAGCTGGTGGATGCCACCGGCCGCATCATCGGCAAGGTTTGGGGCGACAGCCAGGCGATTCAAGGTGACTACGAGGCCGGTGACTTTGTCGCCTTTAAGGGACTGGTCAAGAACTTCCGCGACCGGCTGCAGCTGACGGTTCTGAAGTGTCGCAAGGCCACCGACGCCGATCGCAAGCTCGGCTTCGACGAGGGCAACCTGGTACCCACGACGCCGCGGGACATCGACGAGCTCTGGGGGCGGCTCGAACAGATTTACCGGGGCGGCGAGTTACCAACACCCGCCTACGCCAAGCTCGCAGCGCTCGCTCTCGACCTCCACGGCGCCGCGCTCAAGGAACACCCCGCCGCCAAGACGATCCACCACGCCTACCGCGGCGGCCTGCTCGAACATGTGGTGTCGATGGCCGAGCTGGCGCTGGTGATCGGGAGCCACTACTCGGAACTCGATCGGGAGCTGCTGCTGCTCGGAGTCCTTTTCCACGACCTCGGCAAGCTGCTCGAGATCGGCGCCATGCCGACCAACAGCTACACCCATAACGGGAGGCTGGTGGGGCACATCGTGATCGGTCGCGATCTTCTCCGCGACCTGTGGGACGAGGTTCCCGAGCTCTCTGAAGAGACTAAGCTCCATCTCGAGCACCTGATCCTCTCGCACCAGGGACGGCGCGAATACGGCGTGCCGGTCGAGCCGATGACCGCCGAGGCTCTGACCCTCCACATGATCGACAACCTCGACTCGAAGCTCGCCCAGCTACGCGACCTGTCGGGTTCGGCGAGCGGGTTCCAGTATGTCCGCGGTCTCGGCCGGCACATGCTGCTCGCGGGCAGCGACGAAGGCGGCGGAGCAAAAGAAGCCGGCGACGGACCCGAGCAGTTGAAGCTGTAGAGGGACGCGTTTAGGCGGCGGGTTAGAGGTAGCAGCGCAGACTGTGCTACGATCCGCCAACTTTCTATGGGTCAGAGGTTTAGGCCCCTGACGGGAGGACCTGGGATGAGCACTGCGGCAACCGCGACGCCACCGACCGGGATCGCTTCGATCGGTCTCCACTTACCACCGCTGTCGATGCCGGTCACCGAACTGGCACCGCTGCGTGGGCAAGACCCGATGAAATACACCCACGGGCTTGGCTGCGAGACAATGTCTCTCTGTCCTCCCGACTACGGAGTGGTCGAACTGGCGACGGAGGCGGCGCGACGGGCGATCGCGCGCTGGGGCGGCGACACCGAGAGAATCGGAATGCTCGCGGTGGGCACTGAGACGGCGGTCGATATGAGCCGGCCGCTCTCGGCGTGGGTCGCCGACCGGCTCGGTCTCAAAGGAGCGGTGCGCTCCTACGAAGTCAAACACGCCTGCTATGGGGGCACGCTGGCGCTGCGCCAGGCGGCCGAATGGCGCTTGTCGGGAGCGGCCCAGGATCAAGCGGCGCTGGTGGTGGCCGCGGATGTGGCGCTCTATGAGCCGGGCGATCCGGGCGAACCCACCCAAGGAGCCGGCGCGGTGGCCATGGTCATCGATGAACCCAGGGTCGCTTCGATCGACCCGGTGTCCTACGCTTGGAGCGAACCCGAGTTCGACTTCTGGCGACCGATTGGTGACAGCTATCCGAGCGTCGATGGCGCCCTCTCGCTCGACTGCTACAAGCGGGCAGCCGAGAACTGCTTCAAGGCGCTGGTCGGCAAACGCAATCCCGAAGAAGTTCTCTCCGAGCTCGCGGCGATCTGCTTCCACGTGCCGTTTCCGAAGATGGTCCGAAAGGCCGTCGACCAGATCGGCGAGTTCTTTGGCTTTGGCGCCGAACGGATCGAACAGCTGTACGCTGACAAAGTGAGCCCGACCATGGTCTGGAACCGGCTGTGCGGCAACGCCTACACAGCGAGCTTGTGGATCTCGGTGGCCAATGCGCTCGAAGGCCTCGCCGTCGGTCAGCGGGTCGCGGCTTTTTCCTACGGCTCGGGCTTTGGAGCCGAGTTGTTGATGCTCGAATCCGGCACCGAAGCCAGCGCCGGTATCTGGGCCAAAGACATCGAGGCCGATCTGACGGCGCGCGAACAGCTCGACGGCGCCGCGTACACGCGGCTCAGAGCTCAAGACGACGGCAAGACGATCCTGGCTGAAGAAATCGGGCTGGACGTAGCTACCAGCCGATTCGGTAAAGCATCCAGTAGATGACCACGCCGGTCACCGACACATAGAGCCAGATCGGCAACGTCCACCGGGCAATGGCTCGGTGGCGATCGAACTTTCTCCTCAGCGCTCGTACCAGAGTGATCAGAGCGAGAAAAGGCACCGCGGCGGCCAGCACCGTGTGGGTGAGCAGGATTCCCAGATAGATCGTCCGCACGCTACCGGTACCCGGGAACCGGACGCTCCCGGCCTGTGAGTGATAGTAGAGATACGATGCCAAAAACAGCACCGAGCACGCAAAGGCTGCGAGCATGACGGCACGGTGCGCCTTGACCCGACGCGCGCGGATCAGGAAATAGCCGCAGACCAGAAGCACCGCCGCGGTTCCATTGAGGGTCGCGTTGAGGGTCGGCAGCTGCGAGACATCCAGCACCGGCCGATGCTATCCCGGGGGTGGAGAAAACTTCTCACCCCAACGGATCGTATCAATCGAACGCACTTCTGAGAGACTCGGAAGATGACTGACCTCTCCCTCAAGAACTTCTTGTCGCTCTCGGCGGTTCTTGTCCTGCTCCCCTCCGTTTCGCTCGGCGAAGAAACCAAAATCACCGCCGCGGGATTCTCGCGCGCCGAATGGATCGAACAACGCCTCGAACGAACTCTCTTTTCGGGTGGAGTCCTACCCACGACCAACCGGCTTCCGGTGCCCGCAATCCCCGGCAAATCGTCCCGCGCCGGAGCCGCCAGATCTGGCAGGCTGCGGCGCGTCAACGACGACCTGCTGGTCGGCGAAGCGGTGCCTCAACCCGGCACCCAGGCCGAGCCCTACATCCACGCCAACCCTTTCGATCCGAGACATCTGATCGCCGGTTGGCAGGAGAACCGCTTCCCGGACGGTGGCGCTCAGTCACTCAACGTAGCGGTGTCGTTCGACGGTGGCAAGAGCTGGACCGAGAGCCTGCTCCCGGGGCTTACTGCCGTGAGCGGTGGGCCCTGGGAACGCGCCTCAGATCCCTGGGTCGAGTTCGGGCCAGACAACCATGTCTTCTTTGCCAGCCTGCTGTTCAACCAGACAACGCCGGACAACGCGATCGGCGTCAGCCGCTCAACCGACGGAGGGCTCAGCTGGGGCGAGCCGGTGATCGTCTTTCGCTCGACGGCCGACTTCAACGACAAGGAAGCCCTTACGATCGACACCTTCCCCGAAAGCCGCTTCTTCGGCAGGGTCTATGTCGCCTGGGATCTCAACCTCGACACCTCGCCCGTCCAGGAGCTTCTCGTCGCTCGGTCCACCGACAGGGGGCTTTCCTACCGGAGGCCAAGGTTGGTGCGCAGCAGCAATGTCAACATCGGTGCGGCGCCTCGCGTGGGTCCCGACGGTACGGTGTATCTCGTCTGGAGCGGCAACAGTCTTGGAAGAAGCGCTCTCCAGATTCTCTTCTCCCGCAGCCGCAACGGCGGCAGGAGATGGTCCGAACCAAAGGTGATCGCCGAGCTCCTGTCACTCGGTGTAGCCAGCCTGAGAACCGGGGAGATCCTGCCATCGTTCGCCGTCGATCCGGTCAGCGGCGATTTGCATGTCGGCTGGCAAGATGCCCGCTGGACCGGGGTCGACCAGGCCACTTTGATCAGTTCCCGCGACGGCGGCGCCACATGGTCCGAACCGGCCCGAGTCAGCGCCGCTCCGGATGACGCAGCCACCTTCACCGTGTCGGTCGCCGTCGACCGGCGCGGCACGGTCGGGGTCAGCTACTACAGTCTCGAGAACGATCCGGTGCGCGCCTTTCTGGTCGATCGGTACCTGCGGGTCTCGGGCGACGGCGGCGAGAGTTTCGGAGCCCCGATCCGGGTCACCCGGGAGACCTTCGATGTCCGCTTTGCCGCGCAAGCCAGAGGATACTTTCTCGGCGATTATGTCGGTCTGACGGGAAAGAAGCGCGGATTCCACCTGCTCTGGATCAGTACTCGGAGGATCTCCGCGGCCCTCGGTCTGCAGCAGCCCGACGCCTGGGCCGCGCGGGCCCGCTAGGGGATCGGCTCGGTCCTCAATGAACGCGTTCTTTGTGCAGCGTTCCCTGCTCGTCAAACCCGTGGGTTAGGACAAAGAAGTAGACCGCAAAACGGCCTTTTTCGCTCTCGGCCACCAGTTCGAAGGCATACTCGCCCTCCTGCTCGCCCTCCGTTCCCTGGACGTAGGTCACCTGCTCGGGCTGGAGGAGGATCTCGCCCACAAAGCGCTTGCCGCGCATCACCTGGACCAGAAGCGTCTCCGAACTTTCCTCGGCAAAGTGCCAATGCAGGTCGTCGTCGTCGTAAACCACGGCCTCCGGCGTCCCCGCGCGCAGAATGCAGTTGGGGTGGGTGAGGAGCCAATTCCAGAACGTCTCGAAGTCCAGGGTGATGGGCTCGGGCATGGTGGCTGACGTTACCGGGGCACCGGCCGGCGCGCAAGCGCCTCTAGATCACTCCGCTCTCCAGAGGCCTACTGAGGCTACAGACGCGGGGCACGCGCGGCTAGAGAGACTCGTGTGTAGACACGAGCCACTGGACGCTCTCGAACGAGCCGTCGCCGTCAAGAGGGAAAGCCACGTCGAGATGCACCAGGGTCTTGCCACCGGAGCGGCTCGGGCCGAGCCGGAGACCGAACCCGATGTCTTTGAGCACTCCAAAATCATCGACCCGCTCCTGACCGACAAACCAGGCTCGCCCGACGTCGAAAAAGACCGCCGCCCCCACCGTAGCCAGCTTGAAGAGCTCCCACTGGGTGAAAAACCGCTGTTCGAGGGTCAACAGCACCCGGCGGTCGCCGCTCTCGAATCGCAAGGGGTAGCCGCGCAGACCGCTGTCGCCGCCGATCAGAAGTTGTTGCTCGGGGTCTAGGTTCTCCACCGCGGCGGTCTGCAATGTGGAGTAGAAAACCTTGTTCTTGCCGTCACGCCAATAGAAGCGCCCGTTGATCCCAGCTGCCAGAGTGTCCAACCCGTCACGGCCCCACCGCAGACCGACGTTGGCATCGGCAAACAGCAGTTTTCCGGTCCCGACATGGAACCCGGTCGAGGCGTTGCTACCAAAGATCACAAGATCCTCATCGCCTCCAAAAGTCGGCGTCGAATAACCCAACCTCGTCTGGAATCGGGTGCCCAGGTTGAGATCCTCGGTGCGTGCGATCTTGTCGAGGTCACGTGTCTTGATAAAGCGATCCTGGACGAACTCGAAGTCCACCCAGGGATACGAGAGCGTTCGATCCGCTGGTACTTCGATCGTGGGCGGTCTTTCTGGAATCTCGAAGAACTGGTCTCGGATGAAGGTGTACCCAATCTTCCACCGCTTGACCGACCCTTTGTCCAGCCCACCCGAAAAGCCCCAATGCCCGTCGAACACTTCGATCTTGTGCCGGAACTCGCTGATCACCTGGCCGCGATCGAAGATCGGGTCGATCCGTTCCTCTGAGATCAGGGTCATTCCCTTTGAACGGCGAGTGTCGAGCGCAAAAAACGGCCTCCGAAGGTGCAGCAGATAGCGATTGCCGTCGCTGTTGTCGGACACCGAGACCTCGATCTCGCTGTGATTTCCGAACAGGTTGTAGTCACGAAAGTGAGCCTCGGAGCGAACCCGGTCGACGTCTTCCTTGCGGCTGATTCCCACCTCTTTCCCGGTGCCCAGGAAGTTCGTATCCGAAATGCTCAACCGGGTCGTGTTCTCTCCACCGCTACGAGAAAAGGCGACACCGGCATTGAGCGTCCACACGTCCCGGGTGTCGACGTGGATATCCACCGTGCCATCTCGATACTCAACCGGTTTGATGTCGGCATCGTAGAGATACCGCCTCTCTCGCAGTTTGCGTTCCGATTCCGCGAGCAGCCGACTCGAGTAAGTGTCTCCCGGCTCGAACAACAACTCTTCGAGGATCACCCCATCCCTCGTCGTGCGGTGGAGCCGGTTGACAAAGCGAAAGATCTTCTTGTCCTGCTCCGGGTCCTCCAGATCAAAGACATCGCTCACCCGGATCGAGATCTTCCCGATCCGAGCGCCTTCCGCCTCGAGGACCTCGTCGTCGGGGATCGGGTGCGGCTCGGGAGCGTCCACCGCCAGCGCCGCTTCGTCAGCCCAGGCTACCGGTACCAGCGGTGCCAGCGGCGCCAACAGGGCCGACGCAGCTGCGACCACGAACCAGGGTGCAGGCCGAATGATTCGCCTGGGCGCGATCAATGCCCACCACCGGTTGTAGTTCTTCGGTACACCCGCAACATACTCGCCTCGGGATACGGCCTTCGGCGTTTCCGGTCGCGGTTTGTCGGCAGCGTCTCCCAACGAAGAAAAAACTCGCCTGTCCTGTCCTGGATCAGCTCGCGCACTTCCATCCCCGGGTCGCCGGATTCTACCGCCTGGATAGCCCGCAGCGCGGTTGAGGGTTCGAGGACCTCATTGGGCAGCAGGGTCTCGGGATTCAGAACCCAGATTCCGCGACCCCGGCGGACATGCTCAAACGACTGGACGAGCCGGCCCCCGAAGTCGGTATGCAGCGGACGCACGACGATATCGGCAATCAGAGAGCCGGTTTCTCCGAGCTCCCACCGGTACCGCCAGTCGCTGGTCTGAACCACACGCCACATGCCCTTTTCCCACCTCGCGTTGTAAGCCTGGCTCTTTCCCTCCCCGTCATACTTCGAGTAAGTCACCACGGGCGTCCCGGCGGTATCCCACCCGAGCCCAAAGGCGATTCCGGCCAGACCACCCGCCACCGGCACCGGGTCGATGACCGCCGACACACTCTCGGGACGCAACGGCAGTCGCAACTTCTCACCGGCCGCGCTCACCCAATTCGAGAGATCGGCGCTGCGCGCATATGAGATGTCGTGGTTGGTGTCGCCGTTTGGTGTGTCACGCCACATCCACACCAGATGGAAGCCACCATCGGGCCCCAGCAGCGGGCCGCTGACGTAGGGGCTCATCCTGCCATCGCCGTCGAGAAGCGGCTCGGAGAGCAGCCGTCTCCAGCTCTTGGCTCTGACGTCGTACTCGTTGAAGATCTGGACGCCGTCGCCACTCTTGCCGTCCCGGTACTGGAACAGGAGGCGCCCATCGGGAGCCTGGAGAAAACGAGGGTAGCTCACGTGTTTCTCCCGGTCGCCGACCATCCCCGGGCGTTCGAAGACCGAGATGTCGTGCGCTCGGCGCGAGCGGAAATAGAGGAGTCGATCGCCGTGCATGTTGCCACTCACGTGGATGAAACCGGCGGTGTCCACAGCCAGGACCACGTCATCATGGCTGTCCCACCCCAGCTTCGACGGCAGCCGATGAAACCGCCAGCGACTCGAATCGATCGAGCGCATGGCGACGGTCATCCGCCGCTCGTCGTCGTAAAAAGCCACGTACTGACGGTCGTCGACCGTCTCGAGCGCGAAATTGACCGGATGACCGGACCACACCCGGGCCACATCGACGATCTCGAACCCTTCGAGCTGCGCCCGGCTGGGTGTGAC
>JAOTZA010000379.1 GCA_029861655.1 Acidobacteriota bacterium
CGACTGGCCTCGAGTGCCGGCTGTCGTGGCGCTGTTTGTTCCTCTCGCGAGGTGGCGGCCTTGCGACGGGACCTCGGGAAGGAGTTTGTTCTCGTAACCCCGGGGATCCGTCCGCCCGGTTACCACGAAGACGATCAACGCCGCACAGCATCTCCCGCCGAAGCGCTTGCGGCAGGCTCTAACCTGTTGGTCATCGGCCGGCCGCTGACCCGAGCGGCCGATCCGGATCGCGCCCTCGACGCCCTCGAGTCTGCGATTACCTTAGGACCGAACGCGTGACGTTGATCTCGACCTCCCAGTCCCAGTCACGGAAGAGGAGGTCGATCGGAACCGTGTAGGCGCAATCAATTTTCACTCTCGTCGATGTCCTGTTGATCTCGACGTCATCCTCATCGAGCGGTATCTCCAGCGCCTCGGCGCGGGTGAGGATCTCTTTCTTGATTGCCTTTGCGCCGTAGGATGTGTTGATACCAGCGATCTCCGCGCGGCGCTCGATGAAGCTTTCGAGCTCCAGAGCGTCCATCTTGGCCGGGAACATCTGCCAGGCGAAATAGATGAAAAAGGCCAGCGCGAGCAACCAGAGGGTGCAGCCGAGCTTTCCCTCGCCGTTTTGGCGGCGAGCGGGGTGCACTAACGACCGTTGTTTCATAGTGGCTCCTTGCTCTGTTCTCATTGAGTCTGGCTAACGCACGATTCGCAGACTCCGCTCCCACCTGGTACGCGAAAGGAAGTTTGCGCCCACTTCACGGAGCTGTCTGATTCTACCGAGATAGCCCGGCCAGTCAGTATGTTCTATTTCACTACTAAAGGACCAGTAGATCAAAAGGGCCCTCCCCTTGACGTAGGAAGTGGGGACCGACCCCCAGAAACGGGAGTCGTTCGAGTTGTCCCGATTGTCTCCGAGGACAAAGAGCTCTCCGTCGGGAACCGTGTAGATCCCGAAGTTATCCCTCAGGCGGTAATCGTCCGGTAGAAAAAGCGATGCCGGGTAGGTACGGGAGTCGGCGTGAAACACGTATCCGGACTCGTCAACCGTCTTGCCGTTGACAAACAAGGCCTTGTCGCGAAGCTCGACCCGGTCGCCGGGGAGGGCGACACAGCGCTTGATGAAGTCTCGGCCCGGGTTCTGGGGAAACTTGAAGACCACAACGTCGCCACGCCGGACCCGGCGTCGTGGCTGGATGAGTCCATCGGCGGTGTCTCCGGCGCCGGTGCCGTAGATGAACTTGTTGACCAGGATATGGTCGCCGACCAGCAAGCTCTTCTCCATGGATGCTGTGGGGATCTTGAAAACCTGGACGAGATAGGTCCGCACAAACGTCGCCAGAAGAATCGCGACGAGCAGTGCTTCCAGGTATTCGCGGAAGGTCGAACGGGATCTGCGAGCCTTGGCGGATTTGGTCTGGCTCAACGGACCAGGTGGAAGGTGCGCTTCCAGCGAGTGCGAGTCAGAAAACCCGCGGCTGTTTTGCCAAGCTGCCGGATCTTTGCTCCCCACCCGGGCCAGGTTCCGTCAGGTGTCTCGCCGCCAAACGACCAATAGACAAGAAGTGCTCGTCCCTTGACGAAGTGAGCCGGCACCGGCCCCCAGAAACGCGAGTCGTACGACTGGTCACGGTTGTCGCCGAGGCAGAAGAAGCCGTTCTCAGGCACCGCGTACGGTCCGAAGTTGTCCCGCTGGCGGATGCCGCCCGGTACAACCCGGTTGTCGCGATGCACGGTATAGGAAGAGTCCTCTACCCACCGGTCGTTGATGTAGAGATCCTTGTCGCGAAGCTGCACATCGTCGCCCGGCATCGCGACGCAGCGTTTGACCATGTCAACGCTCGGCCTCTCGGGCGAGCGAAAGATCACGACGTCGCCTCGGTTTGCCGAGCGGAGTGGAAGGATCTTTTCCTCCCAGGCCCACTTCGTAGAACCGTAGATGAAGCGGTTGACGAACAGGTGATCGCCGATCAGGAGGGTGTCCTCCATCGAGGCTGAGGGGATGTAGAAGGTCTTGATCAGAAACCCGTTGGTGAACCCCAGAAAGATCACCGCAATCAATAGCGCCTCGAAATATTCGCGCAAAGTCGAGTTTCGTTTTTCCATCTTGCCGCGACCCGGGTGGTTCTAAACGGTTCCAAACACTTGTCTTGGACGGTTGGTCTCCGGCCGCGAGCCGCAATCCTCGCCGGTGCCGCGGGGGGAAGTCAAGCGATTGTGCGCCGGTCCAAATCGCTTGACGAACCGATGGGGATCGAATCGACCCCAATGGCGTCGGCTTCTCCTGTCGATCCAGGCGCCGGGACAAACGACGCGGTCCAAATGCCTTGATTCCTGGGCTCGCGACGGGAGCGGCGACAGCAACATAAACCTTTTTGAATCAAGGCATTAGGGAGACACATCAGGTTGGCAGGCTACTTGATCTTCCCTCGGGTGAATCGTCAACCGGAGAAAGGAGGCTCGAGACGAAGCGAAATGGAATCTAGATCTAAGGCGCACCGGCCCGCGATAGGCGGTGCAAACTAGAAAACGAATTGGACCGAACCCAACAGCCAAAAGAAGGAGAAAAGTTGAAAACAACTAAGAAGACCCTTTCCGCCCTCATGCTGGCTATCTTCTCGCTGGCCGTCGCCCCGATCTTCTCGGCGGCGACCGCGGCGACCGTCAATATCAACACCGCCGGTGCCGAAGAGCTGGCACTGCTGCCGCGCGTAGGCACAGTGGTGGCCCAGCGCATCATCGACTTCCGTGAAGACAACGGCGAATTCCAGTCGACCGAGGAGCTCTTGCTCGTAGAAGGTATCGGCGAGCGAACCTTTGCTTTGATGAAGCCATACGTGGCGCTGGGAGGCGAAACGACACTGACCGAGAAGGTGCGGATTCCCCGCACCGAGAGTGGTGGGGCGGGTAGCTAGGAACCGTGATCGGCGGCGAAGCGGGTCCGCTCGCTTCGTCGCCGCGCCCCTTTCGAGATGAAGAGCAAAGGGTCTGGAGAATGAAGCAGGCGAATAGGGGCTTTA
>JAOTZA010000380.1 GCA_029861655.1 Acidobacteriota bacterium
GATGCCCAACTCCTCCCCGAAGAGAATGTCGAAAAAGGGCAGACAGCCCACAAAGAGAGCAACCTCGCCTTCGTCGGCTACCTCCAGGTCTTCTTCCAACCAACCGAGGTCTCGCTCGGGAGGTCTTGGGGCGGCCATCAACCGAGCTGCGGATTGGAGCATCTCGCCATGGGGGCAGGGGCGCCGCTCGGAACCGGAAGCCAGATGACGCATGCCACGTACAAAGTCGATGAAACGCACACCCTCCGGACAGCGAATCTCACACGACCCGCAGGTCAGACAAGCGTCGAGCGCGGGCCTCTGCTCGCCGCCACCAAAGACCTCGGTTTCCGGGTTGCGGATCGCAACCATGCGCGCGGCGGAGAACCAGCCCGACGGGGAGAGCGGGCACATGGTGCTGCATTTCCCGCAGGCCAAACAGAGGGCGGCTCGCGTCTCTTTCTTGAGGGTGGCCAGGGACTGCATCGCTCAGACCTCCCCTCTTTGAGCAATCGATGACGGGTCGCCCATCGCTGGATTCAGAAACTCGAAGTCCAGGCCCTCGTCCTCTCCGGCCGCCCAGTCGGCCGTGATTCGGTTCCTTTCGAGGCCCATCGCCGAGAGCACTTCTCCGGCCCTCATCACCTGGCCGGCCGCTAGCTGCGGTCCAAGACCGTAGCGGCAGCTCCCGGAGAGACACCCGGCGACGACAACGTCTGCGGCTCCGTGACGGTAGATCTCGAGCAGCCGCCCCGCCGGGATCTGGCCTGCGCAGCGGACCGGAACCAGGATCGCTTGTGTTCCCAGCACCCCTTCTCGCGCCAGCGAAGCCTCCACCGCGTTGGCACGGCGCTGGCAGGCCAGCACGACGGTCGCCGGCTGGGTCGGCGGTGCGGCCAGCAGCCGCGGATAGAGATCCTCGAACCGGACTCCCCACCATTCGGGTGCCAGAGACACCGAGGTGATCGCATCGGTCGGGCATACCCCGGCGCATAGATTGCAGCCACGGCACAAAGCCGGCTCGATCCGGACCACTGACTCACCTCCTGAGCCCTCCACCAGTCCCAGGGCGTCGAACGAGCAGACATCGATACAGCGAGCGCATCCCCGGCAGTGCTCGGGATCAACGACGACACGCGACGGCGTGAGAGACACGGTGAGATCGACCTCGGGATCCACCGGTGCCGAACCTCGCGTGGCGAGATCGGTCACCAGCCACCCCACCGCTCCGTCATCCCCGTCTTGAGCCCCTTCCTGATAGCCGAGGCCCACCACGACGCGAGCCGGTGCGCGTAGGAGAAGCGGCCCCTGCCCGGGCTCGTCGCGCGGGATTCGGGTTCCTCCTTGGGCGATCGGGAGCAGACTGAGGTGACGACGACCGCAGGAGGAGGCGCAAATCAAGCACTCGCTGCAAGGGCCGCAGCGCATGCATCGCTTGGCCTCCGCCACGGCGTCGTCGGGAGAAAAAGCATGCTCGACTTCGCCGAACTCGCGACCCGGGGTGATCTCCGCGTGGACCGGATGGAACCGCCGCACCAAAGGCGGTGGCGGGGCCGGGATCTCGTACTCGGTCTTGGCAGCGCTCCCGTGCCCTTCGTCCTCCCTCTCACCCATACCCTGAGTCAGAAAGCCGAGCATCGCCTCAGCCGCGCGGTGTCCCGAGGCGATGGCCTCTATCACGGTCGCGGGGCCGCTGACGACGTCTCCGGCTGCAAAAACACCGTGCAACGCAGTCATCGAGGTCTTCGAATCGACCGAGAGCAGGCCACCCTCGGCGAGCCGTCCGGCGACCTTGGGAGGAAGAAAGTCGAACTCCGCCACCTGCCCCACAGCGGCAAACACCCGGTCGGCGTCGAGTCGGAACTCGCTTCCCGGTAGGGTGATGGGTCGCCGACGGCCGCTCGCGTCCTCTTCGCCCAGAGCCACCTGCAGGCATTCGAGGCTCGCAAGCCGACCCTTCCGATTCACCACCCGTTTGGGCGAGGTCAAGAAGCGGAAGGTGATCCCCTCTGCCGCCGCAATGTCGATCTCTTCCTCGTCGGCGGGCATCTCGGCGCGTAGACGACGGTAGACGACTTCGACACTCTCGGCCCCCAGCCGCAACGCGGCGCGTGCCGCTTCGATGGCGGTTGAGCCGCCGCCGATCACCAGGACTTTGCCGCTGACCGGTGTCCGCTCGCCTTCGTTGACCCGGCGCAGAAAGGCGAGCGCGTCCTCTACCTCAGCGCAGCCGGCTTCGTCTTCGAGACCCAGCCGACGCCCTTTCTGAACACCGACGGCGAAGAGCACCGCCGAGTAGTCCGACTCGAGCAAATCCTCGAGCGTCCGGTCCACACCGATGCGCTGCCCGGTCTCTATCTCGACGCCGGCGCGCTCGAGGACCCCGATCTCGGCGTCCAACACATCGGGCGGAAGACGATAGTCCGCTATGCCGTAACGGAGCATTCCACCGGCTTCGGGCTCGGCTTCGAATACGGTCACCGGATAGCCGGCGCGCCGTAGGTCATAAGCCGCGGCCAGTCCGGCCGGGCCCGAACCGATGATCGCCACGCGCTCACTCTTATGAGCGGGAATCGGGGGTGGAGGATCCGGCAACTCGAGCCCCAGATCGGCGACAAATCGCTTGAGCGCACGGATGGCGACCGGCTCATCGATCTCCTGGCGTTTGCAAACGGACTCACAGGGATGGTGGCAGATACGGCCGCAGATACCCGGCAGTGGGCAGCGCTCCCGCACCACCTCGAGCGCCTCGGCGAACCGGCCTTCGGCGATCAGCGAGACGTAGGATTTGACGTTGATCCCCGCGGGACAGGCCTGGGTGCAGGGCGAGGGCTCGACGGCGAGTAGCTCAAACGGCTCCGCCTGAAGGCTCGGAACGACGAGCCCGAAACCATCGAGGGCCGGCCTTGCGGTGCTTCTCGCCGCTCTCACGCCGGCGCCCCCTCGAGCGGCGGCCGGCGGAGCTCCAACACCGGCTCCGTAACCGCCTCCTGATAGTGCTCGAGACCCTTCTCGAAAGCCGCGA
>JAOTZA010000086.1 GCA_029861655.1 Acidobacteriota bacterium
GAGGTAGCTGGCAACCAACGCGAAGAGAAAAGGGCCGCGCTCTGCCCCCAGCCCAACCAGACACCAAGCGGCGAAACCGGCGACCAACAAGAGCCGAATCCCCATCGCCACAAAGAAGCGGCTGAGCGCCGCCTGGGGGGTGCCACCCGGGACGGCCAGAAGTAGACCCGAAATCACCGTTGCTAGGCCACAGCAAAGGATCGCGGCCGCAATATCTTCAATAGAACCGATCACTAGACGCCGGTCGATGGCGTATCCCAACGCCAGGAGCGCCAGCACCAGAAGCAACGCCAAGCCCAGGAAGCGCAGATACGTGGTGGCGGACCAGCCTTTCATGACCCCTCCCGGTCTCTGGTCGACTGAGCGGCCCGCGAGGCTTGACGGACGAAGTTGTAGAGACCACCGACGATCCCGACGAGGGCCCCGATGACGACTCCCCAAGGCTCGCTCTCGAGCCGCCGATCAATCCAGAACCCCAGAAGAGTCGCCCCGATCACCGCCGCGGTGAGCTCCATTCCGAGTCCGGCCAGGCTCATCGGGGCGCGTCGTCGCTTCGAGCCCGGTTGTGAGGTCGATGAACTCGGCGACTTCAATATCGGATCTCGATCCGGGTACCCGGTTTGGTGTCGCTCAGGATCCATTGCACCCGCCGACCTTCGCGGGTGATGGCGAAACCATCGGCCCGCTCCTCGACACTCCAGCCGAGCGCCGACAGGCGGCCCGCCAAGTCCTCTCGCACTGCCGGCTCGGGATCCGTCGTCTGGACGACGAGATACCGAGCCTCCCGATCATCCTGATCGCCCTCGAGATCGACGCCTTGACTGAGATCGACGACCGTGTACTCACTCGGCAACGGCAGGTCGTTTGGAAAGTCGCCCGGAAGCACTCCACCGCTTCGGACCAAAGCCTTACCCTTCCTGTCCTCGTCCGTCGAAAGTTCGGCGTCCACCCCACCCCCGACGATCTCGGTCTCGAGCGCTGTCTCTTCGAACGGCTGCGGCTCAGGCGAACAACCAAAGAAGATCGCCGCCATGCACGCCGTCACAGCGGCCGGCCGCCACGATCTCACCATCAAAGAAACCGTAGCACAAGGCTCTGCTGGTCCTGCGGCGGGCACGGCAATCACGCCGGGTTCAACCGTTTCACCAGCTCTTCGAGGTCCGAGACGCCCTCACCCTTCCCCTCGCGATCGAGATGGATCGCCCGCATCCCGGCGCCTTCGGCGCCTTCGACGTCTTGCAGCTTCCGGTCACCGACATGGAGCGCCTCGCCCGGCTCGACACCCAGTTTGACGAGCCCGTCGTGGAAGATTGCCGCGTGGGGCTTTTCGACGCCGACCGCTTGCGAGTACGACACCGCTGCCAACCACTTGCCGATTCCAAGCCGTTCGAGAATTTGGGGCAGCCTTTCGTCCCAGTTGCTCACCACACCGAGAGCGAGTCCGGCGGAGGAGAGCTCTTCGAGCGCCGCCGGAGCTTCCGGAAACACCTCCCAGGCCCCGGCCCGCGAGAAGCGCTCATAAAGCTCGGAAGCCGCAAACGGCGACACCTCACCGCAGTCGAGATGCCTGCAAAGCCGTTCGAGAAAATCGCTCCACCAGCCCTTGGCACCCCTGGGATGAGCGGCAAACCGGTCGTGCTTCGGCTCCACCGCGCAGTCGAACTCGACCCAGACTCGCCGCACCAGGGCAAGCGCCTGCTCCGCAGAGACAGGGACCCCGTGGCGTGTCAGTACTTCCGAGTAGATCTCGCCGAGGCGGGGTGCGTGAAACAACGTCCCGGTGGCGTCGAAGGTGACGGCTCGCAGCTCCTGCCCATCGACCGTTGACGGCGGCGGTGTCATCGGCGCCAGCGCTCGAGCGTGCGCCAGGTGGAGAAGACAAGCGCCGCTGCCGCGAGACCGACGATCACCGAGTGGCTCCAGAAGAAACCGCGGGTGAATCGCAAGGCCAGGATGACGATCGCGGCCACCAGCGCCACAACGCCATAGCGTAGGCTCGGACTCACCATCACCGGCGAATCCTAGCCTACGCACCCGGTGCGAAGGTCAGACTAGCCTCGGCGGCGCCGTCGCGACAGCAACAACCAGAGAAAGAACGGCCCCCCAAGAAGCGCCGTCAAGATGCCGACGGGCAGTTCCATGGGCGCCAGCACGCGGCGTGCCGCCAGATCGCAAAGCGCCAGAAAGGCGCCACCCCCGAGGAGGCTGGCCGGCAGCAACGCAAGGTGGTGGTGACCGATCCAGCGCCTGAGAATGTGCGGCACTACGAGTCCGACGAAACCGATCGGACCCGCCACGGCAACCAGCGCACCCACCATCCCCGAAACCGCCGCCAGGACAAGAAGACGCAGGCGATCCAGATCCACGCCGCGGCTCGAAGCCAGTTCCTCACCCGTCAAGAGCTGGTCGAGGTCGCGGCGCAGCAAAAAGAGCGCCGTAAACCCGGCTGCCGTCCAAAGCCCCACCCAAACAACCTCCCGGTAGCCGACCACGGCGAGTCCACCCATCATCCACCGCACCATACGGAAGGTGCGGGTGAAATCCGCCAGGTATTGGATAAACAGAATAAACGCCGAGCAAGAGAGCGAAACCGCGATGCCGGCAAGCAACAAGGTCGAGGTCTCGATCCCTCCGCGCCCCCGGGCGAGACCCAAGATCAGCAGCCCGACCAGCACGGCTCCCGCGAAGCTCGCCACCGAGACCAGGGGGAAACCCGCAGCCGAGCCCGCAAGCTCGAGATGCTGAACCACAACAGCGCCCAGCGCAGCACCACTTGCCAGACCGAGGGTGTACGGCTCAGCCAAAGGGTTGCGGAACAGGGTCTGAAAGGCCACCCCTCCGATGGCCAGCGCACCGCCGGCGAGCAGCCCCAGGAGCACTCGTGGCATCCGCAGACGCCAGATGATCGTGCGCGTCGCCGAGTCCTCGGAGAATAGATCGGTGAGCGAAACATCTTGGCTCCCGATGGCCGGACCGATACACAACACCGCCAACCACACGACGGCCAGAGCTGCCAGCGTCGCCCGCGAGCGACCCTCTGCCCGACTCATGGCTCGCCCCACCCGGCCTCGAAGTCAAGCATCGCACGCGCCCGCGTGCCAGCGCGTGAAACCTTGAACGGTGCCTCGAAGACTTCCGTCAGCAACTCGGGCGAGAGCACTTCCTTTGGGGTACCGGTCGCCAGCACCCGGCCGGCCTTGAGCGCGATGACTCGATCAGCAACGTGCGCTGCCAGATCGAGATCGTGACTGGCCAGCACCAAGGTGTGCCCAGGCGCTTCGGTATCGCTTCGGGGCGAGCTGCGGAGACGCTCGATCAATGACGCGACCCTCAAGCGGTGGGCGGGGTCCAGATGGGTCGTCGGCTCGTCCAGAACCAAAAGCTCGGACTCCTGAGCGAGCGCGGCAGCGATGAATACAGCCTGCCGCTCACCACCTGAGAGCCGATCGAGGTTGCGGTTCTCGAGCCCCGCGAGTCCAGCCCTCTCGATGGCTCTCGAGACCGCTCGGTGATCGGATGGGCGCGGGGCCAGCTGCAGAGCCTCGAAGTGAGGGTGGCGGCCGAGAAGAACCACCTGCCGAATGGTCAGCGGTACCGAAGCCGGCCGCACCTGAGGCACATAAGCGACCCGTCGAGCCAAGTCTCTGCGTCCGAGCTGTCGAAAGTCCATCCCGCGCCATTCGAGCCGTCCCGAGGAAGCCTGGAGCACACCGCACAGGAGCTTGAGAAATGTTGTCTTGCCAGCACCGTTCGGTCCCACGATGGCGACACTCTCACCCGCAGCGATTTCGAGATCCAAAGGCCCGAGAACAGATCGCCGGCCATAGCTCAGCCCGAGATCGCGGGCCGCAACCAGTACTTCGGTCATCTTGCGGCCCCTTCACATCGCTCGAGCACCGCTTCGAGCTCCTTCGCCAACAGCGCCAAGCGCGGTCCAGGCACCAAGACGTGCCCGCCTGCGATCACACCGACACAGCCTTGGTCTACGGCCTTCAGGTCCGGAAAATCCTGCCAGTCGGCGATCAGACGAGATTGCGCAGCAGCACTGAGTGCGTCGGGTTGCAGCTCGACGATCGCTTCAGGCTGCCTTCGTATCATCTCCTCCAGACCTACCTCGGCGTAGCTCTGCCCAAGGTCGCCGAACACGTTACGGGCGCCGGCCCTCTCGAGTAACTCCGCAAGAAAGGTCCGTGAGCCGACGACGGTCATCGCCGCAGGACGCCCCTCTTCACGCGCGACCACCAAGACGGTCCGTGGGCCCCCTGCCCGTTTCGCTTCTGCCGGCGCGTTTTGACCCGTGTCGAAGCTCCGACGGAGCCGGGTGACGAGTTCTCGTCCCCGGGACTCGACTCCGGCGCGACGGGCGATCGACTCGATCGCCGTTTCGAGATCGGCAAGAGTCTCATGTTCCACTCGCAGGACTTCGATCCCCAAACGCGAGAGCTCCGTAGCCAGCTTGTCCTCGCTGGGAAGGACCACGGCGAGATCGGGCGCCAGAGCGACAATGTCCTCGAGGCGCGGATCGAACAGACCGCCGATACGAGGCTTGGCCGTCGCCTCCGGGGGCCACGCGACATAGTCGCCTACCGCCACGACCCTCTCACCGAGCCCTAACTCAAAGAGGATCTCGGCAACACTCGGCGCCACCGCGATGATCCTCTCGACACGCCCCTGGTGCTCAGGATCGGCAAGGTCTCCCTGGATGCAGGCCTCGCTCCCAACGAGCACTGAACCGGCGACCAGCAATCGAACGATACTCCCCGTCCATGCTTCCATCACGGCCAATCGGTCAACAGCCCGACAACGACGGTGCGGCCCGGGGCCGGAAAGCCCAGTGCCTCCGCATACTCCCGGTCCGCAAGGTTCTCGATCCGTGCATACGGAGTCAGCCGGCCGCTCCGTTTCCAGTGCGCCGCCAGATCAAAACGCACATAGCCCGGGTTCTCCGACCGGGCAAAGGTCACCGGATCGACATCGGGTCGCCTCGCAACATAGCGTCCTGTCAAGTGAAGACCCATCCGTTTGCCTGGCAGAGAGACGAGTAGGCTGCTGCTCTCCCGCGGCCGCCGCAAGAGAGGCAGGCCATTCAACTCATCCACAGCGTCGAGCAACGTCATGTTCCAGCGCAAACGTAGTGCCGGTACCTGGAAGCTCGTCCACGCCTCGAGCCCCTCGGTCTTCGCCCGGCCGAGATTGATGTTGGAGAAACTAACAAAGTCAAAGTCGATCAAGTTGGTGAGCCGGTTCTGGAATCCCGTCACGCCAAGCGTCCATTTCTGCCCCACCCACTCGACCCCCAACTCGAAGCTCTCGCTCTCCTCGGGCAAGAGCTCGGAATTACCACTGGCGGGAAAAAACAACTCGCCCAACGACGGGGCGCGAAATCCTTCGCCAAACGAGACCTTGACACGCCCCCGCCGGCCGATGTCCGCCGACAGGCCGAGGCGCGGAGATGTCTTCGAACCGAACGCGTCGTTGTCGTCGTAGCGGAGTCCGAGGTCCACGTGGACCCTGCCAAGGGTGCGAAAGATCTCTCCAAAAGCGGCCCGCGTCTGCTGTCGAGCGCCGCTCAAATTGACACCGAACACAGATCGATCGTCCACCTCCAAGCGCTCTACTTCGGCTCCGAAGGCAAACCAACCCTTGTCCGTGAGGCTGCGTGTCGCACTGGTGCGCAGTCTGAGCGCTTCCGACTCGGTGTCCGACCTCGTGAATCCGAACGCATCGGCTGGATCGCGAAAATCCGTCTGATAGATCACCTGAGAGACATGGACATCGACTCGCCATTCACCTCGCTCGATGTGAAAAGGAAGGGCCAACTCCTGTTCCTTCCAGCTGATCCGCCGGCTCGGTGAAGGCTGACCTCCCGAAAGAGGTATGCCGACATCCGACTGATTGACTCTGGCCGTCACACCGAGCGACATCCCTCCCCCGATGTCCCACTCCGCCCGTGCGACCGCCTCCTCACTGTCATAGAAGTCGTTGTCGAGAACGCCGTCGCCGGTTCGGACATGACCGAGAACCTCGACCTCGAAGCCGGGAGTGCTGGTTCCCACCGCCAGCGTTCCACGGAAATAGCCCCGATCACCGGACTCGAGTCGGAGGCTGCCACCTTCCATCGAGTCGGTCAGCACTTGGACCACGCCCCCGATCGCATCGCTGCCGTGAATGGCGCTGAACGGACCGCGCGCGATCTCGACTCTCTTTACCCCCTGGGTAGGCAGGAAGGCCCAGTCGAAACCACCAAAAAATGGGTTGTTGAGCTCGACCCCGTTCCACAAGACAAGTGTGTGATCCGACTCGGTCCCACGACTAAAGAGGGAGGTGACCTGACCGGGTCCGCCCGAACGTGTCAGCGTGAGACCGGGGACCGTCGCCAGCAGATCGGCCACCTCGGTCGCTTGTCGCTCTTCGATCTCATCGGACTCGATGACATCGACGCTCGCCGGGAGCTTCGCCTTGCTCTCTTCTTCGAGACTGGCGGTCACCACCACCGAATCGGCGTAGGTGGGGACGGTATCGACCTCTTCCTGGCCGAGGACGGGAATCGAGCCGCCGATCAAGGCGGCCACAAGAAACATCTTGCGCACTGAGGAACACCTCCATACTTCTACCTATGAGATCTCCCGACGGCGAGAGAGCAAGGTGTTCGGGCGCATTGTTCCCATCCCCACACCCCGGAGGACTCAAAGGTCAGCGACACGCGAAAGGTCTCCTGGCTCCCGGATCTCTCTACTCCCGAGCCTTCCCACACGGCTTGGCGCTTGGCGCCTTCAGCCGCACAGTGGCTTTTCGGTTTCGTCCCCGGCTACAGTGGCGGGGGCCGCGCCGGCGTTTAACCGGCTTCCCTTCTCACTCGCCGCTCTCGACGCCCGGAATCGGGCGTTAGCGGCGAACTCCGACCTCATCGAGTTCGACTTGGTCTTCGCGTGTCTGTCGTACCCTCAGCCGCGGCTGAAGGCACTCTGTCAAAGAAAAAGATCCCCTCTCGACGGGGATCGAACGTCCAGAATCGGCGCCCGCTCTACTGGGGCGCGACCACCGGCTGACCACCGCTGGACCCTATCGGGGGGGTGGTTCTGCCGCCAAAAGATATCGGTATCCCGCCCTGTGAGTTGGGCTCTACGAATTGCTGAACCGAGTACGGCGCAGGTGCCACGTTGTTGGCGTCCCGCTGTTGGAAATAGTTGAGCATCCGCTCGGTCGAGTCCAGCTCGCCGCCCTCGGCACCCGTCGGCGCATTGTTTGGAGACCATCCGAGGACAATCGTACCGCTGTTGAGCACCGTGCCGTATCCCTTGACCTCAAAATCAGAAGTTATCGATTTCACCAGGTCTTTGGGCAAGCTGATCCAATTGCCGTTCTCGGTAATCATCTTCACCTTGCTCTCGTCATCCGCCGATTCGATAGGCCGGTAATGCGTCTCGATCGTCGAATCGTTGGTCAGAGTGACGGTAAAAACCGCCGCCGACGCGGGCCCGGCTACCAGCAGGAACATGACCGCCAGGGCGGCTGCGAAGTACGTGGCTGAAGTGGTTGTGCTCATAGGGCGCTCCTAGAAATCACTTGTAACAACTGCAAGTGTTGATTATAACATGGCTTCTTATGAACGACTCGTTTTGCGTCAAGGGTTCCTCGATCCGCTCCAAATTCGACTACGTTCGAGACACCTTCGGTCCGCGCGCCGAGCTCGAGCTCAAAGAAAGCTTCTCGGCCTCGGACGACATCGGCTCGGTTCTCGATTCCGGTCTCTACCCGTTTGATCTCTACGATCGGGTTCTGTGGGCCGTGGCCGAGCGCTTTCTCGACGGTGACGTGAACCGGCTGCGCGAGGTGGGCGCCTACTCTGCCGAGAAATCGCTGACCTCCATCTACCGTGCCTTTGCCGAGGGCAAGGATTTTCTCGGCTTTCTTTCGCGTATCCAGCTGCTCCATCAACGCTTCTATACCCACGGCACCATGGCGGTCGACATCGGAGACGGGAACAAGTCGACGCGTATCACCCTCACCGGCGCCCCCACCTATTCGGACGCGGACCTCCAGGTCGCCGCTGGCTTCTATCTCGGTGTCGGCAATCTCCTGGGACTCGAGAGTATTCGACTTCATTTCGAACGAACCGATCACGGCGCGGTTTTCGACCTCAGCTGGGCTTGATCCCGTCATCTTCCAAGCGGTCCATCTGACGTCGCAGCATCTCATTCTCGAACGCCACTCCAACCTGGGCCGCGGCCAACTCGAGAATCTCGATCTCTCCAATCTCTCGGCTCAATGAACCGTTGTCGGTATAGACAACCGAGTTGACGGCACCGCTGCCCAAGACCGGAAAAATGACTACCTGCCCGGTGCGCGGACGACCGATCAATTGAACCAGTTGCTCCGGCAGGTTGGCGTCCTCGAAAACCAGCGACCGCGCCTGCCCGTCGTTGACCGCTTCAACCAGGGCGCTCGGACCGTTGAGCTCGACCTCCACTCCATGGGTAAGGTGTGCCAGCGAGCGATTCTCCTTGTCGAACCCGAATGCGCCGAGCGCAACGAGCTTGTCCCTTCGCACCAAAAACATGATCGCTCGCTCCACGGACTCGGAGATGACCTGCATGAGATTTAGCGCAACGGTCGCGGACAACAGCCCAGACCTCAGGTCGGCGACAACCCGCCGCAGCTTGGCAAAGCCCGTCTTGGCGCCCTGTGTCTCACTCAATGCCGCCGCACGGCCGCGCCGATTGCGCAACACGTTCTCGAAACACGCGGTGATTGCCCCTGGATCCGCGGGCAGAAACGCCAGGACACCGGCCTCATACGCCGAAGCTGAGGAAGCCGATTGGTCACCGACGGCGATGATCGTCGCGTGAGCGCGCGCCCTTCGCAAGCGAGCCACATCTTCAATCCCCAGGGACTCGTCTCGCAGGTCTACCAACACGACCGGGGGTGACTCTCCTGGGAGAGTGAGGCCGGCATCCCAGAGCTCGACACGCACAGTTTCCACTTGCTCTCCCGCCTCGCCCACCAAAGCCCTGAGCCTTTCGAACAACTCGCGATCCCGACTCACGATCTGAAGACGAACTGCCGATGCTTCCTGCTGCTGGGCCACCTCTTGCTGTTGCTCGGAGACAAACTGCCGCGGCAAGGTCAACTCGACTTCGCGCGTTACCTCGCGAAGCGCCTCCTCGCTCTCGGAGAGAGCCGCGCCCTTGTTCACCGCACCCGCTTCCCTCGCGGCCGGAGCTTCCTCCTCATCTACCGGGGCCTGAGACTCATCCTCTTTCCCGAGCTTGGCGGCTCTGTTTCGCTCATCAAAGATCCTCAGCGCTTCGAGCACAACCATCTGGGTATTGAGGTTGATATCCGGGAGAACGTCTCCGGGATAGACGCCAACGTCATCTACAGGCCTCAGCTCGTCGAGCGCGAACTCGAATCGCCCGTGGCTCCAACTCACCAGTTCGTAGACCGTCATCTCGATCTTCTCGGCAACGATCTCACGCAGCGTGGCCGTGTCGACCACCCCCATACTCACGAGCAGCTTCCCCAGCGAGACGCGTGGCACGTCGGTTTCCTGTCGCTCGAGCGCCTTGGAGAGCGTCTCGGAATCGATGATCCCGCGTTCGCGGAGAATCTCACCCAACCGCTTCGACCCCGGGCTCCAGGCGTTGACGATGCGTCCGCGGTGAAACCCGACCTCGGCTCGTCGATCGTCGCACTCGACCTCGAGCGTGCCGGTGCGGCCTCCCAGGTGGACGAACTGCATCACATCGGCGATTGAGACGTCGAGCAGATTGCCCGAAATAGTCATTGGACGAGTTTGACCAGACTCTCGAGCGTGCGCAGACGTCGGTCGGTGGCCGAATAGACCCTTGCCGCCAGGAGCGCCGAGGCCGCGTGTGCCGCCAGAAGATCGAGAAGATCCTTGTCTTCCGGAGTCAAAGCAGCCTTGTGGTCAAACAACTTGAGCACCGCGAGCGCCCCCACCACCGATCCCTGGACCGTAAGCGGTACCACGGCGATCGCACAAGATCCCGGCTCGCGACGAGTCCGCAAAGACCCGTCCTCGAGCGCCGCGTCGATGGCGGCGTCCCCGCCGACGTAGCGATCACCCCCAAAAAAAGACCGCTCATCCGCTTCCAGGCCCTGCGCCAAGGCGACGCCGCAAGCCGCACTGCTCTCTTCGTCCCGAAGCAGCAGAACGAATTTCTCGGCGCCGATCAGTTCCCGCGCGATTTCGGCGATCGTCGAGGTGACTTCTTCTATCTCCAGAGTGGCGTGGAGCTGGTAGGTGGCGACATAGAGGTTCATCAGCCGGCCGCGCTGATTCTCGGCCTCCACGAGCTGGGTCGAGATTTCGGTGAGATCGGACTCGGCAACCTCCAGACGCTCCTGAAGCGTCCGGATCCGTTCTTCGTCGCCGTCGACCGAGACCTCGCCTCGAGCTTCTCCTGCGAGAGAGTCGAGCAGTGTTGTAGCCCGCGAGATCGTTTCTTTCAGTTCGTTAACGACGTGCTCGTTGCGAGCCTGGGGCTTCGAGGCCATGACGTCGCGACGCAGGCTCAGTTCACAGCGAGGCGCTGTACCACGCCAAGAACGTCTTCGCTCTGGAAGGGTTTCTTGATGTACTCGACAGCTCCGGCCTTGAGGGCTCGGTCGGTATCTTCTTCCTTGCCTTCGGTGCTGATCACCACTACCGGGATTTCGGCCAGATCCGCGTTACGCTTGACTTCTTCCAGAAATTCCAGTCCGTTCATTTTCGGCATGTTGACATCGAGCAGTATCAAGGCCACATCGACGTTTTCGGCGAGTCGGTGAAGCCCCTCCTGACCGTCGTAGGCGTGCACCAGATTGTGCGGCCTGAGCATCACGTCGAACATCTTGTGGATCAGTTTGGAATCGTCGACGACGAGAATCTTTGTCGCTTCCATACCAGGGCTCCCACTCGAGGACGGACAGTCGGATGCGTACTGCCTCTTGCAAGACGTTCATGGTACCTAATTCTCGTGCCCGCGGCGTGCGGAGGATTCCACAAATCGCAGTGACTATCCCACCTTACGCCTCGCCCATGCCGTCCGCCACTGTTCCGCATTACATTGACGATCAGGCTTCGACGTCCTATCAATAAGGTCCCCGCGCGCGGCATCTGGGCGAGCAGCGGTCACAGGTATCGGTCGAATCGCTATGAAACACGAACTGGCGGAACTGTTCGGTGACTTCGTGTTCGAGTCCAACGAGCGATTGGCCCGGATCGAGCGCCTGTTGCTCTCGATTGACGAAC
>JAOTZA010000381.1 GCA_029861655.1 Acidobacteriota bacterium
ACATCTGAGCTCGACGGGTGATCTCTCGACATCAGGAGCCACCGGATGACGATGTTCTCCGAGATGATGGCGCTGCCGCTGGCGCTCCAGTCGTGGCTTCTCTGGCTGGTGATCATCAACTCGGCGAGCCTCTTCTTCCTGCGCCATCAGGAGGGGCGCTGGGTGCTCTTCGCCTGGGTGGCGAACATCATTACCATCACCGCTCTCTTCGAGTGGAAGGGGTACACACGGTTGCTCGGGCTGTCGCACGTCGTGTGGTGGACTCCGCTTCTGATCTATCTGTGGCGCCGGCGCGAGGCGACCGCGAACCACGGTGGCTTCTCGACCTGGCTCCGGGTCCTGTTCTGGACCAACTCGGTGTCTCTGGCGATCGACTACACGGATGTGACCCGATACCTGTTGGGTGACCGCGCGCCGACGATGTAGCGGCCGACCTCCGTGTCGGCCGAAATGCGTTGGGCGTACACTTGTGCAATGAGCCAGGTACTTCAAACTCCCGACGAGCGTTTTGCCGGTCTTCCCGGGTGGGCCCACGAACCCAGGTATCTGAACGACCTGCCCGGCTATGAAGGTCTTCGGATGCACTACATAGAGGCCGGGCCTCCGCATACTGATGAGGTCTTTCTCTGTCTCCACGGCCAGCCGACCTGGAGCTATCTCTACCGCAAGATGATCCCGGTGTTCGCCAAAGCCGGCAAGCGCGTGATCGCGGTGGACTTCTTTGGCTTTGGCCGTTCGGACAAGCCGGCGGACGAAGAGACCTACACGTTCGATTTCCACCGTGGCAGTCTCCTGGCGTTCATCGAGCGCCTCGATCTCGAGAATGTAACTCTGGTGGTCCAGGACTGGGGAGGTCTGATCGGGCTCACCTTGCCGGTGGACATCCCCGAGCGTGTTGCGCGGCTCCTGGTCATGAACACTGGGCTCGCGACGGGTGAGTGGGAGTTGCCGCCGGCTTTTCTGGCATGGCGTGCCTGGAGCAAGAAAAACCCCGACATGCGGATCGCCGGTCTCATGTCGCGTGCCTGCCCGCAGTTGTCAAGCGAGGAGTGTGCGGCCTACGAGGCGCCCTACCCCGACGCGAGCTACAAGGCCGGGGTGCGGCGATTCCCAGAACTCGTGGCCGACAGGCCCGATGCTCCCGGCGCTGAGACCGCCCGCCGGGCCCGCGACTGGTTGCACACCGAGTGGTCCGGCGAGAGTTTTCTGGCGGTCGGGATGAAGGATGAGATTCTCGGACCCGTGTCGATGGGTTTGCTCCGCAAGGTGATTCGTGGGTGCCCGGAGCCGCTCGAGATCGCCGACGCGGGTCATTTTGTCCAGGAGTGGGGTGACGAGGTCGCGCGAGAGGCGCTTGCTTCCTTTGGCGCCCGGGAGTCGGGCGCGTCGGGGAGCTGACGACGTTCGGAGAGCCCCTATCCGACCTAAGAGGCGAGCTTGACGCAGTCTGGGGGGGTGAAGTGCGTCGAGAGGTGAGGTGGCCTCTGCCGCTTCTTGTCTGCCGAGTCGGCCCAGGCTCGTCTGGTACCGTTTGCGCGTGACGACGCAACCACTCGCCCGGCCGCTGACGCCGGGAGCCAAGACGTCCCGCGCGAGCTTTATCACGCGCGCCTACGTCCATCTGTTCGGGGCCATCGTCGTCTTTGTGGCTTTCGAGGTGGCGCTTTTCAAGAGCGGTGTCGCGGCACGGATCGCCGGTGCCATGCGCCAGGTGCCGTGGGCCCTGATCCTCGGCGCGTTTCTCATCGTCGCCTGGTTGGCGACACGCATGGCCTACCGCGTGAAGACACCTGCCGGTCAGTACGCCGGTCTCGGGCTCTACATCGTCGCCAAGGGTCTCATCTTTGTGCCTCTTCTGTTTCATGCCAATCGCCTCGCCTCCGGAGTGATCGAACAGGCGGCACAGGTCACGATCCTGGGCGCCGCCGGCCTCACCTGGGTAGCATTTGTCAGCCGCAACGATTTCTCGTCCCTCAGACCGTTTCTCTATTGGGGTGGTGTGATCGCGCTGGTTCTGATCCTCGCGTCACTCTTTTTCGGCTTGCACCTTGGAACCTGGTTCAGCGTTGCAATGATTGCGCTCTCCGGAGCATCGATCCTCTATGACACTGCCAAGATCAGGCGTCGAAGCTTCGGCGGCCGCCAACACGTTGGTGCGGCCTTGAGCCTTTTCGCGTCGGTGGGGATGATGTTCTGGTACGTGCTGCGGATCACTTCGCGGCTGCGGCGGTAGCCGTGCTCGCCGGCGACGCCGTCTTCCGCTGGCTCGTGCCGCTGATCCTTCTGGCGAATCTGGCGGTCTCGGCCACCTACCGGGCACGAGCACGCCGGATGGAAGTCATCGAGCGCCGGAGTGAGAGCAGGGGTCTCATCCTGGCGCGACTCGGAATCGGCTTGCCGACGATGGTGCTGCTGGTCGTTTTCGTCATCGCGCCGAGGGCGATTCCATGGTCGCGTTTGCCGCTGACCGGCTCCTGGATCGGGCTGCGGTGGTTCGGTGTGGCGATGGGGGTTGGAGCGGTGCCGCTGGTTTGGTGGACGCTCTCGAATCTCGGCACCAACGTTTCCGAGACCGTCCTCACAAAGGACTCCCACCAACTGGTCACGAGCGGCCCCTACCAGTGGGTGCGCCACCCCCTCTACGCGGCCGGAGGCTTGCTCTTGCTCCCCGGGCTGGGGCTGGTCACCGCGAGCTGGGTGCTGCTCGCTCTCAACGTAGTGATCGTCGGGACGATTCGATGGGGGATCGTACCGCGAGAGGAGGCGGCGCTCGAGGAGAAGTTCGAGGAAGCGTACCGCGCGTACCGGGCGACGACCGGCGCGCTTCTGCCGCGGTGGTTGTAGCGGTCGACCCCCGTGTCGACCGAACCATCTTCGCGGTAGTTGTAGCGGTCGACCCCCGTGTCGACCGAACCATCTTCGCGGTAGTTGTAGCGGTCGCCCCCCGTGTCGACCGAATCGTCTTCGCGGTAGTTGTAGCGGTCGCCCACCG
>JAOTZA010000382.1 GCA_029861655.1 Acidobacteriota bacterium
CCGACCCGCGTGGTCTTCTCGATGCATTGCGCTCGCAGAACAATGACCTCGACGTTGCCAATGCAATCGCCGGCATGTCGAAACCCGCGGAGACCGCGCCTTGAGCATTCTGCCGATCCGGATCTACCCGGACCCGGTCTTGCGTGTGCGTTGCTCGGAGATCACCGAGTTCAACGCCGAGCTTCGCAAGCTGGCCGCGGACATGGCGCAGACCATGTACGACGCACCGGGACTGGGGCTGGCAGCCCCTCAGGTGGGAGTAGAGAAGCGGATCGCCGTTGTGGATGTTGTGGCGTCCGCTGACTCCGCTGGGTCCGACACCTCAGGAAGCCCGGGCGAGCTCTACGTGCTCGTCAACCCCGAGATCGTCGGCCGTGATGGATCGGATGTCGAAACCGAAGGTTGTCTGTCGATTCCGGGAGTCACCGAAAAAGTCGTCCGACCGTCTTCGATCGTCGTGCGCGCCCAGGGACTTGATGGTGCCGACTTCGAGCTGGAGGCGCAAGGCCTCCTGGCCCGTGCGATCTGCCACGAGGTGGACCATCTCGACGGCGTGCTCTTCTTCGAGCACCTCAACGGGCTTCGTCGCCAGCGTGTTGCGCGCCAGCTGCGACGACTGAAGCAGGAGAGTGAACAAGAAAGCGTGGTGACCGCATGAGCCGAACGGCGACATTTCTCTTCCGGGTGGCCTTGGGCCTGGCGCTCGTCGCAGTCTCCATCTCAGTGCCGGCTCCCGCCGTCGCCCAGGGAAGCATCGTCTTCAACCAGGTGCCCGAGCCCGTCGGCAGCGCGGTCTTTGTCCGCGGCACCGGTGCCACGAAAGCCGACGGCCTGCTCGTGCTCGAGCTCTGGGCCAAGGACGTCACCGATCTCTATGGCGTGACCTTCGCGTTTCGTTACCCGAAGAAACTTTTCAAGTTCCCGGCCGGGCTTGCCGACGTAGTCACCGAAGGCACTTTTTTGAGCGAGAACGGCGTCGAACCCACCAACCTGGTCGTCAAGAAGACCAGCGAGGGCGTTCTGGAGGTCGGGTTCAGCCGCTTGGGACAGGTGCCGGGCGTGACCGGTACCGGTCACCTGTTCACCCTCAAACTTCGGGGCCTCGGGGTTTCGGGCTCCAAGAAAATCCGTTACCGAAGGGCTCGGGCCGTGAGCTCGACCGTCCAGGTCTTCGAAGATGTTGTCTTCCGAGCCGGCAAGATCGTGGTTCAGGCCGCCCAGGAAGATCCATACGCAAGCTGACAACAAACGGCGAGCCTCAGCCGGCCTCCGTCCAGTCTCCATCAAAGAACTCCAGAAGAACTCCGTGAGCCAACCGGTCTTCTACAACACCGAGGGCCGGGCCGAGACCCCGCTCGAGACCACCCACCCGGACGAGGTCCGCATCTACACCTGCGGGCCGACCGTCTACAACCACGCCCACATTGGGAACCTCCGGACCTTTGTCTTCGAGGATCTGCTGCGGCGCGCGCTCCGGTTTCTCGGCTACCGGGTGCTCCAGGTCATGAACCTGACCGATGTAGACGACAAGACCATCCAGCTAGCCGGCGACGCCGGGATGTCGCTCGAGGAATTCACCGCGCCCTTTGTCGAGTCGTTTTTTGCCGATCTTGATCGCCTTCACGTCGAGCGCGCCGAGCACTACCCCAAGGCCACCGACCATGTCCCCGAGATGATCGACATCATCGAAAAGTTGGTCGAGCGCGGGTACGGCTATGTCGCCGAGGGCTCGGTGTTCTTTCGCATCGCCGAAGACGAGGACTATGGACGGTTGTCGGGGTTCGATCTCGCCGAAGTACGCCAGGGAGAGCGGGTGGCCGACGACGACTACGGTAAGGAAGATGCCCGCGATTTCGTCTTATGGAAGGGAGCCAAACCCGGTGAGCCTTCGTGGGATTCACCCTGGGGACCGGGGCGGCCCGGCTGGCACATCGAGTGCTCCGCCATGAGCATGAAGTACCTCGGCGAAACCTTCGACATCCATTGCGGCGGTGTCGACAACATCTTCCCGCACCACGAGAACGAGATCGCCCAGAGCGAGTCAGCCACCGGGGAACCTTTTGTGCGGCACTGGATCCACGCCGAGCACCTGATCGTCGATGGGGCCAAGATGTCTAAGTCGCTCGGCAACCAGTACACTTTGAGCGAACTGGTGGAGAAGGGCGCCGACCCCAGAGCGATCCGCTATCTCTTTCTGTCCGTTCACTACCGAAAGAAACTGAACTTCACCTTTGAAGGCCTCGACGCGGCGGCAGCCGCGCTCGCCAAGATCGACGAGATGAAGTTCCGGCTGGCCCACGCCACCGAATCGGCCGGAAGCAACGGGGACAGCGATGGGGGACACCATTCCTTGGTGTCCCCCTCCACACGCCAAATCCCCGCCCTCTGCACCACCCTCCGCGCAGACTTCGCCGCCGCCCTTGCCGACGACCTCAACGCCTCCAAGGCCTTGGCGACGCTCTTCGACTTCGTCAAGGCCGTCAACGTCGCGATCGAAAGCGACGTGCTCGCGGTCGGCGACAAGGCCCGCGTTGAAGCCACCCTGGCCGAGATCGACACCGTCCTCGGGGTTCTCGACCGCGAAGCCTGGGAAGAGGCAGGGGGGGCGAAGGGTGGTGAGACTGCCGGCCCTTCCGACGACGACATCGCCGGCTGGGTCAAAGAGCGTGAAGAAGCCCGCGCGGCTCGGGACTTCGCCCTCGCGGACCAACTCCGCGACCGCCTCGACGCCGCCGGCATCGTACTCGAAGACACCCCCCAGGGCACCCGCTGGAAGAGAAAGTGAATTCGGGGACTGGCTCGGGAGCTGTAGCGGTCGACCTCTGTGTCGACCGAACTCCACGACCTTGTAGCGGTCGACTTCCGTGTCGACCGAACCCCGTGACGTTGTAGCGGTCGACCTCCGTGTCGACCGAACTCCCCGATGACCCGAAACCCCCTCCACTTCGCTCCCACCTCCCACACCCGCGCCCGCGGCAACCAAGCCG
>JAOTZA010000383.1 GCA_029861655.1 Acidobacteriota bacterium
CCAGAGCCCCGGCACTGCGCCAGAGCCCGCGGAGCTCACGGCAGCCCGCGCCGAGTTCCGGCGGGTGTTCTCGGAGCATCAGACCGTGCTGCAACACAGTGGCACTCTTTCTGATGAGATCGATGCCCGGTTCAGTCCCTACTGGGGCGCGTTCTTCAAGCAGGGCCCGAGTAAGACGCGCTTTGCGCGTCAACTCGAGACCTATGCCTGCCTCTACACCTCGAGGGTGTCCAACTTCGGTTTCTACGGCAGCGACCACTACTTCAGAGTCGCCCACGACCCGATGATGCACGAACTGACCGGGTAGGCTAAGTCCAACAGAAAGGAGCGCCGCAAGCGCCGCGGAGCGAGCCTCTCTGCGCTCGCGGAGTGGAGGCTTCGGCGCGACACTCTCGGGCTCAGCCGGCTCCGAAACGATAGCCGCGCGGCACTGGTCCAAGAGAAAGGAGCGCCGCAAGCGCCGCGGAGCGAGCCTCTCTGCGCTCGCGGAGTGGAGTCTTCGGCGCGGCGCTCTCCGGCCACATTAGCGGGCAGATTTCTCCAGCTCAGCCAGCTCCGAAACGATAGCCGCGCGGCGCCCTGACGACGAGCTGGGGCGAACGCGTCTTGACCTTGATCTTTTGGTAACCCTGCTTTCCCTCCGGGTGCTTCGACCGGTAGCTCAAGAGGTAATAGCCGACGTTCTCGTCGGCGATCTCACGCAGCGGTGTCAGAAACGAAACGAAATTCTTGTAGTAGTAACCGCCGGTGTCGTTGGCGATCTGGTTGAGAAAGCCGCTTTGCCCATGGTCTAGGAACTGCGGGGTCAGATCGATCGGATAGACCGCGACATTGTTGTCGTTCAACGCCTCCTCGAGATCGGGATAGTAGCGCTGGTCGGCGCGCGCAAACGGCGACAGACCATCGAATTCTCCGAAACCGATCGAAAGCAGTAGAAGAGTCTTTCGACCAACGATATTCCCCATCGCCTCGGCAAGAAGAGTCAGACCATCGTAGATCTTCCTCGTCTCACGCCGAAGCTCGCGCCCGGTAGGCAGCTCTCGGAGAAGCGAAGGCCCGTCCGCCGCGGCCGGCTCTCGTGTCCAACGCCCTTTCTCGGGATCGCGGCCGCGGGCGGCGTCTGAAATCGCGGACAACAGCGCCTCGCGGTCCTGGGTGAAATCCTGGAAGACCTTGAGCTTGACATCGTAACCAGTCACCGCGATCCAATCGGAGGGTTTCATTTCCTTTTCGATCCACTCGCGGCTCTCGCGGGCGGCGTCCAGCTGTTGCCTGAGCAACTGGTTGTTGCCATCGGCGATCAACCGCTGGTCGTGAAAGAAGAAAACAAAGTACCGGCTCGCGGGAATCTCGCCCTCTATGCCGGCACCCGCGGCACCATAGCGAGTGGTGTAGAAATCCGCGCCGGTCAGCTCGACCTCGGTTCCCTCCTCCTCGACCACAAAGTCTCCGACATCGAGACCGGCCACCGGATTCCCGTCCTTGTCCGTCACCAGGACATCCAGCAGGACCTCGGTGATTTCGAGCCGCTCACCGAACCGCTGCCGATCTTCGATATCGCCAGTCTTGCTCGCAACGCCGGCGTCCTCTTCCTGGGCCGCCGCCGTCCTCGTCAAGGGCAACGCAGCCAGCAGGGCGACAGCCAGCAGCCCAACGAATCTAACGCCGCGTTCGCGAAAAACATCGTTTTGCGTCTTCATTCAGACCTCCTTCGTCAGCCTCACTATCTTCTCTTTCGGGTCTTTCTTCAAGCTTGGTGCGGCCCTTTCCAGGCCTTTCTCAAGAATGGTGCAATCGCCGGGCCGCCTTACGGCGGCCACAAGGAGACCGGCGGATTCCTGGCAACTTCGCGTGTTAGTCTTCTGCACTTGCATTTGGGAGGGGCAACGTCTACAAAGCGGCCGAGAGGCCGCCACAAAACCAAGGGGAAGAAGATCTATGACAAATCCTATCGCTCATCATTCGTCAAACCACGGAGCCTACTGGTCGGTCCTGGCGATCGCCAGCGTCTTGCTCCTACCGGCAACTGCGTGTGCGCCACCGGCCACCGAAGAGACGGCCACCAAAGACACGGCCACCGAAGTGGGAATCGAAGAGATCCCGGTCACCACAGCTTCCGACGCCGCCCGCGAGATGCACGACGAGGGCTTGTATCTGCTCGATGTCGGTCGCGGTGTAGAAGCCCGCGAGAAGTTCCAGGCGGCGATCGCCGAGGACCCTGGATTCGTCAGCGCGCACTTCAACCAGTCGAACGCGTCGCTCTCGTTCAAGGAGTTCCAGACCTGCCTCGATATGGCGTCTGAGCACCTCGAGAATGTCAGCGAAGGCGAGCGGATGATGGTCGAGATCAACCGCACATTTCTCACAAACAACACCAGCCAAGGCCTGGCCCTGGCTCAAGATCTCGTGGCGAAGTACACCGACAGCCCACGGGCGCACCTCACACTCGCCGCTATGCAGACCAATCACAACGACGCCGCCGGAGCGCGTGCCTCCCTCGAGAGAGCGCACGCGCTCGACTCGCAGTCGGCCGGTGCGCTCTTTGGTATCGCAGCCAACTATTTGGGCAACGAGCCCAAAGACTTTGTCAAAGCCGAGGAGTGGGCTGCAAAGGCCCTCGCCGCATACCCGAAAGAAGCCAAGGGCCACGAGCTGATGGGTGACATCAAACGAGGCCAGGACGATCTTGAGGCGGCCCTTACTTCGTACGACAACGCCTCCGAGACAGACCCGACGCTCGCCAACGCACACCACAAACGGGGACACGTCAATTCCTTTCTGGGAAACATCGAAGAAGCGCGTGCCGCTTATGACGCCGGCGTAGACGCGGCGGCGCCGGAGAGCAAGGCTGGCTTGGCGGTTTACAAGACCTTCACCAGGATCCACCAGGGTGACGTTCCCGCGGCCCTCGACGAGCTCGAGGCGCTCGCTGGAGCCATCGAGGGCATGGGAACCCCGGCTCAC
>JAOTZA010000087.1 GCA_029861655.1 Acidobacteriota bacterium
GGCTGGCGGAAGGTGAGCTACAAGCCGTTGACGTTGCCGCACCTACGGTGACGTTTCAGGACCCCTGCCGGCTCGGCCGGCATCTCGGCGTCACCCAGGCTCCCCGTCGAGTTCTCGAAGCACTGGCAGGGGCGGATTGCGACGGTGGCGACCGAAGCAGCGGCGCGAACGGTGGTCTAGTGGAGATGGAGCGCTCGGGCCAGGACGCAAACTGCTGCGGCACCTCTGGGTTCATTCACTGCGATGCGAACTCTCGGCGCCTGCAGTCTGAGAGGTTGGCGAGCGCCGCGGCGACCGGTGCCGACACGCTCGTGACCGCCTGCCCCAAGTGTCTGATTCATTTCCGCTGCGCCCAGAGCGAGGACCGTCGAACTGGCCGGCCGGACTCGGGGATCGAGATAGAAGACTTGACGGTTCTGGCGGCGGCTGCGCTCGATCGAGCTCGACCCGACGCCGGCGGCATCGAGACCAAGGAGAGAGGAGGAGCGTCATGAGCGACGAGAGTCCGCGTATCGGAGTGTTCGTCTGCGATTGCGGACTGAACATCGCCGCCTTTGTCGACACCGAAGAGGTGGCAAGTTTCGCCGCCGAGTTACCCGATGTCGTGGCGGTGGTGCGGAATCGCTATACCTGTGCGGATCCCGGGCAGCAGGAGATTCAAAAAGCCATCGCCGAACATGGGCTCGAGCGGGTGGTGGTCGCCTCCTGCACTCCGAAGATCCATGAGCCGACGTTTCGCAACTGCGTGGCCGAGGCTGGCCTCAACCCCTATCTCATGGAGATGGCCAACATCCGTGAGCACTGCAGCTGGGTCCACATGAAGGATCGGGCGGCGGCGACCGCCAAGGCCAAGGACCTGGTGCGGAGCGCGGTTTCCAGGGCCGGGAGGTTGGTGGCTCAGGACGAGCGCACGTTCCCGGTCACCGACGCCGCGTTGGTGATTGGCGGTGGGGTCGCCGGGATCCAGACGGCGCTCGAGCTGGCCGACGGCGGTCATCAGGTCTATCTGGTCGAAAGGAGTGCGTCCATCGGAGGGACTATGTCGGCTCTCGACAAGACCTTCCCGACGATGGACTGCTCAATATGAATTCTCGGCCCTAAAATGATGGATGCCGGTCGGCATCCCCGCATACAGTTACTGGTCAACTCCGAGGTCGAAGACATCACCGGCTTTGTGGGCAACTACCAGGCCCGGGTACGGCGCCGGGCGCAGTACGTCGACCCGGCCGAGTGCACCTCGTGCGCCGACTGCGAAGAGGTCTGTCCGGTCGTCGTGCCGGATGAGTACCAACAAGGCTTCTCGTCGCGCAAGGCGATCTACCTGCCGTTTCCCCAGGCGGTGCCGGCCTCCTACACCCTCGATGCCGATGACTGTCTCGGTTTCAACCCCATCGCCTGTGGCAAGTGCCTCGAGGTCTGCGACAAGAAGTGCATCGATTTCGACGTCAAGGACGAGATCTTCGATCTCGAGATCGGCACGGTGGTCGTTGCAACGGGGCTTGAGCCCTATGATCCGCGCCCCAACGACGAGTACGGCTATACGAGCTTTGACAACGTCGTCACGTCGATGGAGTTCGAGCGCCTGATCTGCGCCGGCGGCCCGACCGAGGGCGAGCTGCTGCGACCCTCCGATCAGAAGGTGCCCGAGCGGGTCGGCTTCATCCAGTGCGTCGGCTCGCGCTCCACAAATCGTGGGGTGCCCTACTGCTCAAACATCTGCTGTATGAACACCATCAAGCAGACCCTACAGATCGCCGAGCACTACCCCGAGGCCCGGCAAACGGTGTTCTACATGGACATCCGCGCCTTTGGCAAAGGCTTCGAGGATCTTTACCGGCGTAGCCGCGAGGAGGGCGTCGACTATGTGCGGGGGCTCCCGGGGAGCGTTGAGGGCGATCCAGAAACGGGGGAGCTCGTCGTCCAGGTGGAGAACACGCTGGCGGGTAAGCGCGAGGAGCACCGCCTCGACATGCTGGTGCTGGCGGTCGGAATGGTACCGCGCAAGCTCGACACCAATGGCAACCGCAAGACGGGCACCGGCAAGACGGGCAACGGCAAAGCAAGCGCGAGCAAACGGCCGATCGACGAAATCTTGTCGCTCTCTCACACCTCCGACGGTTTTGTGATGGAGGCGCACCCCAAGCTCAAGCCGGTCGATGCGCCCACCCGGGGTGTCTATTTCGCCGGTTGTGTCGAGGCGCCCAAGGACGTCAAGGACAGCGTCACCCAGGCTGGGGCTGCTGCCTCACGGGCCGGTAACCTGCTCTCGGCCGGGCAAGTCCGGATCGAGGCCATCACCGCCGAGCTCACCGCCGACCTCTGCGCCCAGTGCAAGATCTGCGCGAAGGTCTGTCCCGTCAACGCCATTGTCGAGGCGGACAAGAAGAGCGACCTCTACCCCGACTTCATCGAAGCGGCGTGCGCGGGTTGTGGTACCTGTGCCGCCGAGTGCCCCTTTGACGCCATCGTTATGCGCCACTTCGAGGACCAGCAGATCGAGGCCCAGATCGACGCCATCCTGGCCGACGACCCGATGGAGAAGATCGTTGCCTTCGCCTGTAACTGGTGCTCGTACGCAGGAGGCGACACCGCGGGTACGTCGCGGCTGCAGTATCCGGCAACCGTGCGTCTGATCCGCACCATGTGCAGCGGTCGGGTGGACGCCAAGTTCATCTGGCATGCTTTTGAACAGGGAGCGCCGATGGTCCTGGTCTCCGGCTGCCATTTCGCAGACTGCCACTACATCGATGCGGTGACCTGGACCCAGCGGCGGGTCGAGAAGGTGTGGACCCAGATGGAGAAGGCGGGCATACGGCCCGAGAGGCTGCAGCTCGACTGGATCAGCGCCGCCGAGGGCCAGAAGTTCGCCCGTGTGATGCGTGAGCTCGACGAGATGCTGCGCACGGTCACCGAGGAGGAGGTGGCCCAGACCGTGAGTATTCTGAAGAAGAAGAACTTCGGAGCACCCAAGAAGGTGGCGCCGCTCCTGGCGTCCGATAAGGCGCCCGAGAAGGCGGCCGCGCCCGTGCCGGCCTGAAGGAAGGATGATGAGCGCCTCGAAGACTTTCTACTGCCTGCGCTGCCAGCACCGGTTCCAGGCAGAGCACGAGCCCAAGAAGATTGTGGAGCGTTCGTGCCCCAAATGTGGAAGCAATAGCGTGAGACTCGAAACAGCGATGGCGGCCGAGGCCCTACGCCGGGGTCGAGAAGGAGGACTGGTCTATGCAGAAGACGGCACAGAAAACAGCAACTGAGATCTGGCGACAACAGGTTTTGGAAGAGCATCGTCTGCTCAACCGGACGGTCGCGGAACTGCGAGATTTTCTCGAGCGACCACGCCCCAAGGTTGGCAAGGAGGGCTCCCATACGTGGGCCGCGGATCTCTCGAAGCGACTCGCCGATCTGCACGACTTGCTATTCCGTCACTTCCGATTCGAAGAGAGGGGCGGGATGATGGAGGAAGTGGTCGAGAGCCACCCCCGGGCCACCGGCCAGGTCGACAATCTGCTCGACGAGCACACGGCGATCCTCAAAGAGAGTCGCGAGATCATGGCGGCGGCGCTTTCCTATTCCGAAGGCAACGCCGGTGACGAGAGGCGGCTGCGGAGGCGGCTGACGGCGTTACTCGACCAGCTTGGCGAACACGAGCGGATCGAGAACACGTTGATCATGGACCTCGCGTACCACGACCTCGGTCTGGGCGACTGATCGGCTCGATCTGACCGCCACCAGATCCGAGGCCGTTCGCTTCGACCAGGAGTCGCGGCCGCACGTCACTGAAAGGTCGCGCCCTGTCATCACGGGTTGTGCTCGGCGGTAGTGAGGCCGTGCCGAATCGCGTATTTTGTCAGCCCCGCGATGCTGGAGATGCCGAGCTTCTCTTTGATGTTGTCGCGGTGCGACGCGATGGTCTTGGGACTCAGATGCAGGAGGTTGGCGATGTCCCGGGTTGATTTGCCCTCGGCGAAGTGCTTCAGAACCTCCCGCTCCCTGTTCGACAACCGACCAGCTGGCGGCCCGGGATCGCCGCCCTTGGCGGATAGGTAGGCTTTGACCACGACACCGCTGACGCCTTCGCAGACGTAGGTGTGGCCCGCTCTGACGGCGCGAAGCCCGTCGATCACGGTACTAAGGGGTTCTTCTTTGAGGACGTATCCAGAGGCACCGGCGTCGAACGCCGCCGACACGAACCGCTTGTCGGCGTGCATGGAGAGGCAGAGGATCTTGGTGTTGGGCAGTCTCTCCCGGATCTGGCGGGTGGCCTCGATGCCGTTCATCCCAGGAAGCATCAGGTCCATGATGATGACATCGGGTTCGAGCTCAAAGGCCCGCTCGATAGCTTCTTCCCCGTTCCCGGCTCGACCCGCTATCTCTACGCCGGCTTCTTTGTCCAGGAGGGCACTAAGACCCTCTAGCAGGACCTCGTGATCGTCAACAAGAAGAACGCGCGTTTTCATGTTCTAGTCCTCTTCCCTCCGAATTCCCTCGTTTTCCTCGAGTGCCCTTGGCATCGGCGAGCGCGGTGATCACGACTCGGGTTCCTTCTCCGGGTTCGGATTCGACGATCAGATCCCCTCCGAGTCGATTCATCTGTTCGCGGACGCTGAACAGACCGAAGCCGCCTTCCCTCGAGAATCCTCTCCCCACCTCTGAGGCGTCAAACCCGACCCCGTCGTCTTCCACCGTGATACGTGTCAGCTCGGGAAGCGTCTCGACTTCGATTCGCAGCGTCTCGGCCTGGGCGTGCTTGACGACATTGCGAACCAGCTCCTGCGTGGTTCGGTAGAGGACGGTCGCTCGCTCGTCCGAGAACTGAACCGATGAGCCGCTGGCCTCGACGCTGATCTCGAGCCCTGTGTCTCGCTCCGTGATCTCGCTAAAAGCCTCGAGAGCTGCGTTGAGCCCCAGCTCGTAGAGGACCGGAGACGAGAGCACAAAGGTGAGCAGGCGTGTGGCCTGCAATGTCTCGACCACCAAGTCGCGGGTTTGGGACGTCAGCGATGCAATCTCGGCGCTCGGGTCCTGGTCGAGGACCTGTCCCAGTTTGAGCTGGGCCACAGCAAGATTCTGTCCGACGCCATCGTGGAGCTCGCGACCGATCCGCCGCCGCTCCCGCTCTTCGACCGAGGCGAGGGACCACGTGAGATCGCGTAGCACCTCTTGGTGCTGCAGCAGCTGATCCTCGGCCTCCTTGCGGGCGGTTATGTCCTCACAAACTACCAGCAGCTCGGTGGCCCCATCCGGCGTTCGGACCACCCGCATCGCCTCCTGGACGTTCAGGATGGTGCCGTCTCTTCTTATTTTGCGAAACTCGCGCCTTTCGATCTGGTCGGGGTTTGCGAGCGCGGTCTCGAGACTTTGCGACACTGCGCTCTGATCCGCAGGGTGGAAGATCTCCAGAACCGAGCGGCCGATGAGCTCCTCGCTTTGGTATCCGAGCTCTGCAGCCCCTTTGGAGTTGACCGACCGGACGACTCCGTCGTTGTCCAGAGAGAAGTACATTAAAGGAATCTCTTCGAAGAGCGACTTGTAGCGTTGCTGGCTCCTTCGCAGGGCGCGCTCCGCCTGCCGGGTTTCGGTTAGATCTACCACTACGGCGAGGCATTCGGTTTCGGCTCCTTCCATCAGCGTCACCGCGACCAGAGCCGGCACGCGGTGACCATCTCTGTGGGTGTACTCTTTTTCCCAGAACTCCGCTCCACCTGTTTCGAGAACTTCCTCCGTCTTGGCCTGATCTACAGCGCGCCACTCCGGAGGTGTCAACTGGTCCCACCGCAGTGGAAGGTCGTCCTGCGAGTAGCCGATCATTTCGAGAAAACGGTCGTTGGCCGACAAGATTCGGCCGTCCGTGGTGCCGGTTTGCATTCCGACGACATTCGATTCGAAGAGTCGGCGCAGGTTGGCTTCGCTTCGCTGCTTGTCGCGCTGGAGGAGCAGGTAGCGCTCGCGCTGGGTAAACATGGCCAGGGGATCCCGGATCTTCGCGGTTTCGATCTTTCCCTCGTCGACACCGGAAAACAGGAAACCCGCGAGTACGACGGCAAAGACCGAGCCCGCAAGCAGCCTGCCCAGGAGGTTGCCCATCAGAAGAGCCCCGGGACCCTCACCAAGCCCCACGGTGACAAAGACAACGGTGTCGAAGCAGAGCACCGGCAGAAAAGAAAATGCGATCCTGCCGGCCGCGGGAAGCCAGCGTGCTCTGGCTGCGAGGATCTCGTGGATGGCAAGAAGCAGCAGAGCGTCGACCGTGATGAGGATCGTACCGACTACGAATCCCTTTAGGTCGAAGAGCTGGAACAACTCGGACACCGGGCTGAGACTTTGCAACCGACCCGAGACCAGCCCCCATTGTGTGGACATCGTGAGAAGAATGAGGGTGACATTTGCCAGAAGGATGGCGTAGACGAGTCGCCGCGTCGCTCCGACGCCTTCCTTTAGGTAGATCAAAAGAATGGCGAAAAGGCTGGCGCTTTGAAGCACCGACGATCCCGGCGATGTAGGGAATCGCCCCAGAAGATTCATCGACACGGTCGAGACTAGGAAGGTCTGAAAAGCCTGACACGCGATGACAAAGGCGAAGAGTGGCCCCAAGCCGAGTCGCTCCTCGAGCCGATAGAGCCCGATGAGAGCCAGCCCGACGAGTGCACTCAGAATGATCAGGCTCAACATGGCAGACAGAAGCCCATTATGCCCCAGCGACCCCGCCCTGCTAGCCGCGCGGGGATCCTCTTCGCGGCTGTCGAGTCTTGGCACCTCGACCGGTGGAGTGTTCGATCCGAAAAAGATTCTTGTCCTCGGTGAAGAGAGCCGTAGAGTCCGCCGGAGTCGCGAAAGCTCTTTCGCAATCCTCAGTTGGCTCCGGCTACTCGAGTTCGAGCGAGGTCGATTCTAGGGAATCTGCCTAGACCAGAACCGGGGATCTGCCGATTGACCCGGCCGGCCGCCGACGCCCAGGTGTCGCTCGGCGTCAACCGGCTTCTGGTCGTGAGCGCCGGCGGCACCGCGGTCGAGAACTGTCAGAACCTGCGGGACGCCCTGGCCGGGATCACGGGGACCGCGATGAATCCCTACGTGCTCCGCCTTGAGCCGGGAGAGTATGACTGCGAAACGAGCACCGTGGTCATGAAGTCGCACGTGGATCTCGAGGGGTCCGGCGAGGGTGTGACCCGTGTCTTCGGGAACCCGACCGTGGACAGCCTGGGTGTGATCGATCTCGCCGATGAGATGGAGATCCGCTTCGTCACCGTGGAGAGCACGGGCGGCCATACCGCGGTCAGTGCCACGACGGGAGAGAGCCGGATCACCAACGCGACGCTGATCTCGGCGGGCGCGGCCGTCGCCAGCTACGGTCTGCTCGCCAAGAGCTCCGCAACCGTTCGAATCGCGGGTTCGAGCATCAAAGGAGCGACTCACGGGGTTTCTTTGCAGGGAACTTCAGCGGCGACCATTCACCGGTCGACGGTCGAGGGGCCAGCCAGCGGGGGGATCGTCATGGAAGCGGGCACCGGGGCGGTGCTCGCAGACTCACAGTTGATCAACGGGTTCGCTGCCGCCGCGGGGGCCGCGTTGACCTGCCTCTACTCCTACGATGGCAACCTGGCCGAGCTGAATGCGGCCTGTAGCCCACCGCCGCCTTAGGCGACCCGTCGAATGAAGAGGAGACCGTTCAAGCTCACCACGTTGTTGGCTCTGGTTCTGGGCCTGGCCTCGTTGGGCGCCGAGGCCCAGGTCTCCCTGGGTGTCAACCGGCTTCTGGTCGTGAGCGCCGCGGGCAGCGCCACTCAAAACTGCACGGGCCTGCGGGACACTCTGGCGGGAATCACCACCACGGCTGCGGACAACCCCTATGTGCTCCGTCTCGAGCCCGGTGAGTACGACTGCGGGGCCACCTCCTTGGTCATGAAGTCGTATGTGGATCTAGAAGGCTCGGGTGAAGGAGTCACCCGGGTCTTCGGGGTGCCGGAAGGCGACCCCCTCGTGGGCGACCCGGAGCCTGCCGTCGTTGCCATGGCCGACCAGATGGAGCTCCGCTTTCTGACCGTCGAGCACCTGGGAGACGAAGGAGGCACGACCGACCTTTGCGCCGCCGCCGCGGTCAGCGCCGGGTCCGGCGAGTCCCGTATCACTCACGCGAGCCTGGTGGCCCGAGAGGCTCTCTGCAATAGCTGCGGTCTGTTCACAAGAACGAGCGCTACCATTCGGGTGGCGGATTCGAGCATCAAAGGGGATTTTGAGGGCATTCTGATGCAGGACGGATCGTCGACGGTGTTGGTGCGCGGGTCGACGGTCGAGGGAGCCAACGGCACGGGTGTCGTTTTCGCCGGTGCAGGCGACGTGGTGCTGCTGGCGCACTCCCAGTTGATCCATGGGTTCGATACCACGCAGGGGGGCGATCTGACGTGCCTCTACTCCTACGACGGCAACCTGGCGGAGCTGAACTCCGGCTGCAGCCCGCCTTAGCCGTTGCCCGATGTAGATGTACGCCGATTGCGGCGAGGTCAAGAGAACCAGACGCGTTGCTGTCGATCCCTTGCGAGAGGTGGGGTCGCCCCGGCACCTCTCCTTGCTACCGCGCAGAAAGCTCGATCAGGCCGTTCTCCACGAGCTCTGCAAGCAATTCGGACAACGCCGCCCGGAGTTCTTCCGGCTCCGCATCGTAGGTCTCCAGTAAGTCCTCGAACGCCCGCTCGATGGTTTCGAACCGGGTCACATCGGCTAGAAACCGCGATCCCGTCGCGTTCAACCCGAAATACAGCCCGGAGTCCAGGTTGAGGAGAATCGCTTCGCCGTCGATCTCACGCACCTGTACCCCCGCGGGCACCTTGGCATTCAACTCGAATGAAATCGGCTTCGAGGCAGTCGTCACGTGGGAGAGTCTATCTTCCGGCCCCTTGGACCCTTGCAGGACAATGTGTTTCCGGTAGCCTTCTTGCCCTCCCTGCCGGACCCTGTCGGAAAATCGCCCGGCCACGCGCCAGTTCTTTCGTTATAAATTGCCACCTCCATGTGCGGGATCGTAGGAATCGCCGGTCCGGGTATCGAGAGTCGCCACGGCGATGGCCAGGGCGCCGCCCAAGCGGTGCGGCGGATGGCCGAGACGATCACCCATCGGGGGCCGGACGGCGAGGGGTTCTACGACGATGGCGGCTGCGCCATCGGGATCCAGCGTCTGGCGATCGTCGATCTGGAAGCCTCTCCGCCGCCCTTTGCGAGCGAGGACGGTTCAATCCGGTCGGTGGTCAACGGTGAGATCTACAACGGTGACGAGCTCCGCAAAGACCTCCAGGGTCGTGGCCACCGCTTCACCACCCGCGTCGACACCGAGGTGATCCCGCATCTCTACGAGGAGCGAGGCGCCGATCTGGTGCACGCCCTCCACGGCATGTTCGCCTTGGCCGTCTGGGACAAGCGGCGCCGGACCCTGCTGTTGGCGCGCGACCGCGCCGGCGAGAAGCCGCTTTTCTATTTCGAACGCGATGGCGAGATCGCCTTCGCCTCCGAGCTGCGTGCTCTGGTTGGCCTTCCCGGGGCGCCGCGCGGGGTCGACCCCGTTGCCTTGCGCCGATACCTGCTCCATGGGTTCTTCCCGGCGCCGCTGACGCCCTTTGCTGGTATAGAAAAACTCCCGGCGGGTCATCTGCTGACCGCCGGTCCAGAGGGCGTTGCGGTTCGATCGTACTGGGATCTGGCCGATCACTTTGAATCCTCTCAATCGGCTTCGCGCCAGCGCTCGGACATCGCCGAGGAGCTCGACGAACGTCTGGCGCGGGCGGTGGAGCGCCGGCGCAAGAGCGATGTGCCGGTGGGTGTGTTTCTCTCGGGAGGGCTCGATTCCTCCACGGTGCTGGCCTACATGGCCGAGCAAGTGGGGGTGGGTGTCCCGGTGTTCGCCCTGGGGCACACCGACGCGGGTTTTGACGAGGCGGGGTTCGCGCGCGAGACGGCACAGTTCTTCGATGCCGATTTTCATCAGCTCGTGCTCTCGGAAGCGGATCTCGCCGATGGCTTGAGAAGAGTGGGGGAGGGCTTCGACGAACCGCTCGGAGACGCATCGACGATTCCTTCGCATCTTTTGGCTCGTTTTGCGCGCGACCGCGTCAAGGTCGTTCTCTCCGGTGAAGGAGCCGACGAGCTTTTTGCCGGGTATCCCACCTATCTCGGCCACCGAGTCGCCGGGTGGTATGGAAAACTCCCGGCTGCGGTGGGGCGTGCTCTTCTCGGGGCGGCCGCCAAAATGTTGCCCGTCAAGATGGGGAACGTCGGCCCCGACTATCTCCTCCAGATGTTCGCCTCGGCGGCTCAACGGAGCCTGATCGAACGGCACTCGATCTGGTTCGGTTGTCTGGCGCCCGAACGCCATGGCGAGCTCTTCTCCGACCGCCTCAATGAGCTCCTCGCCGATGACGACCCCTTTGCCTCGGCCCGCTCACAGCTCGACGGCCGCGAGTTCCCGGACGATCTCGCTCGGCTCCTCTACACTGACTTTACGATGTATCTCCAGGACGATCTTCTGACCAAGGTGGATCGCGCCACGATGCTGGCTTCGCTCGAGGCACGGGCGCCGTTTCTGGACCACGAGCTGGCCGAGTTCGTCGCCGGGCTTCCATCCGGGCTCAAGCTCTCGGGTCTGACGACCAAGGCAATCCTGCGTCGTGCCGTTCGGCGCCGTCTTCCCAAATCCGTGCTCAGCCGCCGCAAACGCGGCTTCAACATTCCTTTCTCTCGCTGGCTCCTCCATGGGTTGGGAGAGCAGCTGCGCGAGCGGTTCTCACCCGAAAAGGTGGAGTCGCGCGGGCTGTTCTCGCCCGCCGGGGTCAACCGGTTGCTCGACGAGCACCTCTCGCTCGAGGCGGACCATCGCAAGCCGCTTTTTGCGCTTCTTGTTTTTGATCTTTGGTGCGATCGGTTCTTTGGCGACGGCAACACCGTGCCGCTTGGTGGGGATGCTGTCCCGCCTCGCTGACGGGCGGCTCAAGAAAAAGCGGCCCGCCGCCTCGGAGGCGACGGGCCGTTCGGACTAGCTTGCGGTTCCTCGTTGCCTAGGGCGCGAAGTCGTCGATCTGTTCGTAGCCTTCCGGCAGCACCATCTCGAAGAGCTTGGGGTCGAGCTCCGGGTCGACCATGACCTCCGCCATG
>JAOTZA010000384.1 GCA_029861655.1 Acidobacteriota bacterium
GCGTAAAGCTGGGGAGGGTCTTTCATGCCGGCGGACACGCCAATGTCATCCAAGCGGTGCTCGATGGCAAGGCAGACGGCGGCTCGGGGTTTTACTCACCGCCCAACGAGACTCAGCGAGCCGCCGGCCATTACGTCGGTGACGCGCGCTACCTGATCATCAAGCGGATGCCCGAGGAGAAAAGACTCGGCTTGCTGGACGAGGTGCGGGTTCTCAAGTTGTCGGACCCCATACCAAACGATCTCTGCGCCGTCCGCAAGGGTTTTCCAGAAGCGACCTGGAAGCGCTTCGAGGAGTCGCTCCAGCGGTATCTCCAGACCGACGAAGGACGCGAAGTGTACTTCGACGTGCTGACCGCGGTTGGCGCCTCGCCCACCGATGACAGCGCATTCGACGGGTTCCGCGAGGCTCTGTCGACCGCCGGCGTAAGCGCCGAGGGAATTCTCCAAGACGCCGAGAAGAAGCTCGAGGAGCGGCGCAAGAAAGCCGGGGCCTCTTGAGCGTCGACAGTGCCGCACAGGCCTCCCCCGAACTCGCCTCGGAGACCGAGATCGTTCGGGTCGAAGGTCTGACCAAGGTCTTCCCCAACGGAGTACGGGCGCTCTCTGAGGTGGGGTTCAGAGTCGAAACACGAGAGTTTCTGGCGGTCATCGGGCTCTCGGGCTCGGGCAAGTCCACCCTGCTTCGGTGCATCAACCGGTTGCTCGACCCGACCGCGGGGAGGATGTGGGTTCTCGGCCGCGAGACGACCTCGATCAAAGGAGCCGAGCTTCGCGAACTGCGATCGGATATCGGTATGATCTTCCAGCAGTTCAATCTGGTACGTAGGCATTCGGTTCTGGCCAACGTGCTATCCGGATCTCTGGGTTCTGCATCACTCGGCAAGAGTCTGCTGATGCGCTTTCCACCGGAAGAGGTCGAGCGCGCGCGGGCGGCTCTCAAACGGGTGGGGTTGGAGGGCCGCAACAGCGACCGTGCGGACACTCTTTCGGGCGGCCAGCAGCAGCGGGTCGCCGTCGCCCGCGCGTTGATGCAAAGCCCGAAGCTGATCCTGGCGGATGAGCCCGTGGCCTCGCTCGATCCGGCACTGCGTCACAGCGTCATGCGTCACATCGAAGCCCTCAACCGCGAGGAGGGCATGACGGTCATATGTACCCTTCATGACGTCGACTTGATCCGCCGCTATGCCACAAGGCTGATCGCGTTGCGAGACGGAGAACTGGTTTTCGAAGGGCATCCGGACGGTTTCGACAGGAACACGTTCCGTGACATCTACGGTGAGGACGCCGAACCGGAGATGAGCATCGGTGACTAATTCACACCACATGTCGCGGCAACCGAGGTGGAAGGACCGGTTGGATTCTTTGAACGCGTTTCTTGTCGACTCGGGTCTCATCCTGCTTTTTCTCTTGATGGTCGACTTTCTGGCAATCGCCTTTTCAGGACGCCGCGGCCCTACGGGGCTGCTGGTCACACCAGAGGAGGTTCTCGATCTGCTGCACTACTTCGCGGCAGCGGTCGCAGCCATAGGGTTGGCCCTGGGCTGGACACTGGGCCGCCGGTTTCTGGGCGTGTCCCCGGGTCGCGCCCTGGTGATCGGCGTGGACGAGGCCGAATCGATCGTCCCCTGGACGCGCACGATGAGAGGCTGGTTTGGTGTACTGCTGGTCCAGCTCACCTTCTTTAGCGGCTGGCTGATCACCGAAGTCGAGCTGGTCAAGTTCTTGACCCAGTTCTCCAAAGCCCAGGACATCGTCCGCGGGCTGGTCAACCCGTCGAGCACGATCCTCCACCAGGGCCTGATCCTTCTGGTACAGACCATCTTCTTGGCCTTCATGGCGACGGCCTTCGCCATCCCGATCGCCTTCGCCCTGTCGTTTCTCGCGGCCCGTAACTTGACCCGCGGCAGCTTCGCGGCGCGCTCCGCCTACACTCTGGTGCGCGCCTTGATGAACTTCACTCGCGCGGTCGAGCCGCTGGTGTGGGCCCTGATTTTTATCTCCTGGGTCGGAATCGGCCCGTTCGCGGGAGTTCTGGCCCTTTGGGTCCACTCGGTGGCGGCACTGGTCAAGCTCTACTCCGAACAGGTCGAGAACATCGACTCGGGCCCCGTCGAAGCGATTACCGCCACAGGAGCCTCGACCCTGCAGGTCCTACGCTACGGCGTCGTACCCCAGGTGATTCCACCGTTCCTGTCTTTCACCATCTACCGTTGGGACATCAACGTCAGGATGTCCACCATCATCGGTTTTGTCGGCGGCGGCGGGATCGGGTACATCCTGAAACCGCGTGTGGACCTCGGCCAATGGGGCGAAGTTGGCACGCTGGTGCTGCTGATCGCAGCGACGGTGTGGGCGATGGACATTCTGTCCGCCAAGATCCGCGAAAAGATTGTCTAGCAGCCCGTGGTAGAAGTCGAGACGGTCGGAGGGGCGACAGGGGGTTACGGCACACCTGCTTCGTTATTCGTGGTTTGTTGAATCTTCGGTCTTCTTGCCTTTTTCGAGCCGGAAGTTGAACGTCAGGTTGTAGTACACCGAGACGGGCTTGCCATCTAGCGTCGCCGGCTCGAAGGTCCACTGTTTGAGTGCCTCAATGGCGGTTTCTTCGAGACCGTAAGGGAGACCCTTGAGCACCTCGATCTCTTCCACCTCGCCCGTCTCGGTGATCAAGGCCTGGAGAATCACGAGTCCTTGGATTCTCTCCTTTCTCGCGACCTCAGTGTAAAACGGATGCGGCGCGTTCACTTTTCGCGGGTGAGTGATGTCCCCTTTGACAAACAGGGCTTTCCCGGCGGGCTGCAACAAGATAAAGAAATACGGTGCCTCCTCGCCGTCCAGACCGCCCACCACGGCTCGCCCACCTCTCTCGACGGTCACCGTGGAATCGGCGAGGACCACTGCGCCCTGCCGCAGCTGGACTTGAAAGGTGGCCAGTTTTTCGTTGAAGCCCAG
>JAOTZA010000088.1 GCA_029861655.1 Acidobacteriota bacterium
GCGCCAGGAGTCAAAGCCGTCGATGTGGAGAGTCCCGGAGGTCGATTCGACCGAGCCGCCGATGGCGCCCCAACGCGCCGATTCGATCGACGCACCGCCGTTGGTCAAGCCGGTAAGACCCGAGAACCCGCCATCGTTGACCTCGACCAGGAACGCACCGTTACCGGGGTCGGCGCTCCAATCGATCTCGATCTTGTTCCAGCCGGGTGTGAGCGGCAGCTCTTGTCCCGGCGTCATGGCCACTACCCCACCGCCGTCCTGCCGCGCCGACAGGTGCACCGCATCGACACCACCCGGATCCTTTCTGAGCGTCAGCACGAACTGAGATTCGCCCGACCCAGAGTAGGCGGCGAAATGCTCGATCTCGTCGTCTGTCCCCAGGGTGAGATCGTCCAACCTCACAAAGAGCCTGGCGTGGTAGGCGGTCTCGGCAATCGGCGACGGGTCCTCGACCGAGTCGAAGTCCGAGGACAGCGCGGTGTCGATGACCGCCGTGAAATCCCCGCCGAGGGCCACCGAAAAGGCTTCGCCGAGTGAGATGACCTCTCCCGAGCGGAAGGTCGTTCCGCTTCCGAAGACCTCCAGATTTTCCGCCGAGAGGTCGAGACAAGCCTCGAAGATCCCCTCGATCTGGGGCGGCTGTGCAGTAAGAGCCAGGGTGTCGTCCACCGTGCACTCGTCGCCGACCACCACCTCGAGTCCATAGGTCCCGGCAAAGGCAGAGGTGGTCGTTACACTGACACTACCCGCCCAGGACGGCAGGACGGCGAGGGACGAGACGAGCAACAACGCCCAGCAAGCAAGCGACTGTCTCGTAGCCCTCCGACGCCCCATGGCCTACCCTCCTCCCCAGGCTGTCGTATCGCCTGACTCGAAGCCATCTGAGAAGATTGTCGAGCCCGGCCCTCCCTTGTAGTCTGGCGGCAAGTCGGTCCCGGCAACGACGCCGAGCGGCGAATAGTCGGTGTACCCCGGAAACACGACTCCCAGCTTGTTGTTGCCGAGCCGGCGAATGAGGATCTCGGACAGCACCCGGCGGTAGTCGGTGGTGACGGCAAGGTCGTCACCTTCGAAGAGCTGACCGGCCGCCAGACCGGGCCAGTTGCCGTGAAGGCCTCCCGAAGCGTTTCCGCTCATCACCATCATCATGTTGCCGTGGCCGTGGTCCGTACCGTCATCGGCGTTCTCCACGAAGCGGCGACCGAATTCGCTTTGCACCACCACGGTGAGACGTTGGGTGAAATCGGAGACGCCCGATCCGTTGAGATCAGTGTAGAGCGCATGCATACCCTGCGAGAGCTCTGTCAGAAGGCTCGGCAGCCAGTAGTCCTGGTTGGCATGGGTGTCCCAGCCCCCGAGGTCCAGCGTCGCCACATGCAGACCGAGCTCGAGCTTGATCATTTGAGCGATCACCTGTAGGTGTTCGCCGAATTCGCCGGATGGATATGTCGCCCCGTTTGCCGGCGTGTAGGTGTCGCTGACAAAGAGATCGATCACATCCACCGCATCCAGCGCCTGCAGGCCTGTGATGTGGAGCAGCGAGCTATCGGCTTCGTAGAGGTTTCTCAAGCTGGTCCGCTGGGCGTCTCGCCACCGCCAGGGTCCCGTGTTGAGCGCAAAGATCCCCGGGTCGGCCAGATTGACGGTCTGGCGATCCCCGCGGAGGGAGGTCTGCTGCAGCCCTCCCATGGCAAGGGAAGGCATGATCATGGTTTCCGGAAGCGCCGCCGACGACTGCAGGTGACGCGTCAGCCAACCCGTTGGAGTGGTGCGGACACCGGGGGTTCCCAGCTCCATGAACTCCATCGACTCGAAGTGGCTTCGATTGGCTTCCCCCGTTCCGGCAGCCTGGACGATCGAGAGCTTGTTGTCTTGGTAGAGCTCCTGTAGCGGTGCTGCCGCCGGATGCAGACCGAACTGAGAGCTCAGCTGCAACGCGGCGTTGGGGCCGGTCACAGGCACCTGGAGCTCCGCACGGGCGGTCTCGTAGTAACCGCGATCCGGTCCCGCGACCGGCGGCATGAGGGTTAGGCCGTCCATACCGCCGCGAAGAAAGAGCACCAGCAGGACTTCCTGGTTTCCCGGACTCTGGGCAAAGGCCAGCGTGTTGAAGCGCGAGCCCGCCAGGCCGGCGATTGCTGCCGAGCAACCCACCATGAACCCCCTGCGGCTGATCTCACACATCGTTCACTCCTCCTGGACCGACAGGCTCCTCAACGCCACAGAAAATCCGGCGACAAAAAGATGAGCCCCACCATCGTCTGTAGCCGATCGCGGAGTTCCGAGTCGGTATCGAGCGGCAGGTCGAAGTCCGCGTTGACGCCCTGCGCCATGAGGTCCACGACCTGCTGGCGGTCGGCTGAGCTCATGGCCCGGGCCAGGACCCGGTCGATCCAGAAATCGGCTAGCGCGTTGGCCGAACGCACTTCAACGGGTGTCTGGGCGAACGCATCCAGCCGGTAGTTGCCCGAAGGATCCTCGACATCGATCAACCAATTGGTGAGCTTCCAACTCAGGACCCGAGCGCCGGAGCTCACCCAGGCCTCGCTGAAGTCCGGATAACCGTTCGGCGGATGCCAGCCAAAGGGATAGTGGCCGGTGTTGTAGAAGAGCCAGTCGAACGTATTCGTGTCCGGATCGTCGTCGATGAAGGGGAAGTCCGCATCTCCGGCTCGCAGGACGCTGACCGCGGTATCGAAGGGTCTCTTCACCTTGACTGCCCAGGTGGTTCGGAACTCGCTCGACAACAGCACTGTCCGCACTACCTGGGCGATCTGATCCGGAGCGGTGGACTGGTCGAGAAAGACCTGGGCGGCCGTAGCCACGATACTCGCGGACGGGAAGTCGCCGATCAGACGACGGCAGATCTTCCTCGCCACAAAGCTCGCGGTCCCCGGGTGTGTGGCGAGGATATCGAGGACATCCTGCCCGTCCTTCTCCGCCGGTTGATTCGCCGGAAGTTGGACCCCCAGGACATTCTTGGCTCCATTCTCGTGCCAGTCAGAGCGGTAAAGAAACGCCGCGTTGCCGCTCTCGAGATCCCACCAGGGATCGGCATTGATCGACCAACCGGTCAGGCAGCGGGTGACCGCAAAGACGTCCTCGTCCACAAAACCCGCCTGCAAACCCTGGGCGTCGGTCGGAACCTGGTTCCTGGGTACCGCACCGTAGTAGTTCTCGTCACCCAGGGTGTGGAGCTCCATGAGCTCGCGGGCATAGTTTTCGTTCGGCCCATCCGCGGAATTAAGCCAATTGTCGAGATAGACGAGCATCGGCGTGCTCTTGGCCACGGCTTCCAACATCGTCCGGAAGTTCCCCAGCGCGTTGGCGCGGATGACGTCTCGGTCGTAGTAGACCCAGGTCGGCGCTTCGTAGAACTCCCAGCCGTAGATCGAGAAATGGTTGTGCCAGAAATCCACCATGACCTCGAAAAGCTGCCTCTTGCTGTAGGCGGCGCGCAGAAAGGTCGCAAGCGTCGTCTCGGTGGCCGGACGGATCCGCTCGCTCCACTCTGGATCCGCAACCACATGATCGGCCCAGAGTTGAGCAAGAGACTTCCCCAGCGTCGTGTAGCCGGATGCCGCGATGCGTGCTTCGGCCGCACTGTCGTCAATCGATCCTGGGGCGAGTTGCTGATCGACCCAGGCCTGGAGCCGTTGATCATCGTCCGCGCCCAGAGCGTCGAACGCCGCAACGTCTCCCGGCCGTGGTCCGTACGCCGCTCGGCTGAGCGCGATGACGGAAACCGGCGGCACCACAACCGGGGCGCGCGAGGGACCCTGCCGCGATGCGGGTGTCTCGAGACCGGCGCCGCCCGAGCGGCGCATCGCGGCGTCATCGAAGGCCCTGCGGATCGAGCGGGAAATCGGCGAGTTCCCGGGATCTGCCGTCGCTCGACGCCGGCCGCTTCTCGCCATCGCCTCGACAAGAGCTTGGCGGCCGCGACCGGGTTTGTGAGCAGGAGCGGGCATAGGAGATCGTCTGCCTCATTCCTATGGCCTCTCCGTGCGTGAGGACTATGCAATCCGTCACACTCCGCCGGCAACGGCCTCTCGAGGCCGTCTCTCCAGAACTCTCAGTCGGCCCGGTGGACCACGATCTGATCGAACGGAATCTCGATCTCCGCCGCGTTGAGGGCGTCGTAGAGCGCGATCCTCACATCGTGCAACATGCCGAGATAGTCGTCGGTCGTCGCCCAGGGCCGCACTTCGAAGTCCAGCGAAGAGGCGCCAAAACCGCTGAAGTTGACCGATGGCGCAGGATCGCCCAGAACGGAGTCAACGCTCTTGCAGGCTTCGATCATGACCGCCATCGCCCGGTTGACGTCGGAGCCATAAGCGATGCCGATCGCTATTCCTGCGCGGAGTCGCTTCTGGGAGGTGTAGTTGATGATGACATCAGAAGTGATCGAGCCGTTCGGAACGATGATCTCTTCGTTACTGGGCGTCGTCAGCGTACTGGCGAAAAGCCCGACGTTCTTGACCTGCCCATTCTCACCCGCCACCCGCACCTTGTCCTCGAGGGTGAACGGACGGAAGAGCAGCAGCATCACCCCGGAGGCGAAGTGGCCGAGGTTTCCTTGCAGTGCCAAGCCAACCGCAAGGCCTGCCGCGCCGAGGAGAGCAACGAGGCTGGTGGTCTGGACTCCCACCTTGCTGAGCGCTGCGATGACGGCAAAGGCCAGGACGGCGTACTGTGCCATCGAAGAAAGAAACCGAGCCAGTGCTTCGTCCATGCCTCCACGGCGGGCGGCTCGCAGACAGAGCGCGTGGACCCATTTGGAGGCGATCCAGCCAACGACAAAGATGAGAAGAGCCGTCGCCGCGCCGACGATCAGGCCCTGGTAGGGCTGCAGAAATTCGGGAAAGAGTTCGTCCATCGATCAGACTCCTATTCTCTGGATTAACATCGATTCGCAGAAAACGCGCCCCGAGCTTAGACCATGGAAGCAGCGTCGGCAAAGCCTTCGAAGCGGCGATTCAGCCACGACTCCCATCCGCGACACGGTCGCAGATCCAGGCGTGAGACCGATCATTCCATTGGCGGTCATCGCGATGTGCACCTACCTTCTTTGGCGCGGCGGGGGGTACCCCGATGGCCTCGAGGATCGGCATGGAATCGACCATAAGTCCGAACCAGCCTGGCAGCCCGGGTGAGAAGCCCTGCTGGCTCTGCGGGACCGAGCGAAACTACTGTTTGCGTCGGATCACCAGGCGAATCGGCACACCCGGCAAGGCCAGTTCGCTGCGGAAGAAGTTCTCCAGATAGCGCCGGTAGCTCGACCGCCGATCGAGGGTCCGGTTGGCGAAGAGCATGAAGGTCGGCGGTCCGGTCTTGACCTGGGTCGCGTAATACACCTTCCACGGTTTGCCGCCATGGGTCGGTGCGTGATGGCGAGCCAGGGCGCGTTCGACCAGCCGGTTGAGCTCCGCAGTCTCTAGCTGAGTTCGGAACGCGGTGAGGGCACGCTCTACGGCGGGAAAGATCTTCTCCACCCCGCGACCGGTCTTGGCGGAAACGTTCACCCGCTCCGGCGAGGACAAGAGCGACTCGAGCCGCGGCCAAGAGTCGTCGAGTTCGCGGCGCTTGTCCTCGTCCAGGAGATCCCACTTGTTGAACACGACTACGACGGCACGGTGGAGCTCCTTCACGAGCCCGGCGATCGTCAGGTCACCGGCGGTTACCGAGTCTACAGCGTCGACGATCAGGAGCGCACAATGAGCACGTTCGATCTGCCTTCTGGCCATGAGGATCGCCAGCTCTTCGGCGGCCCCCGAAGCGCGGCTGCGGCGCCGAATTCCGGCGGTATCCACCAGCCGGTAGATCTCCTCGTTGTGCGTGAGCAGGGAATCGATGGGATCCCGAGTGGTTCCCGCCACATCCGAGACCAGCGCCCTCCGCGACCCCAGAACCCGGTTGAGGATCGACGACTTCCCCACGTTGGGTCGGCCGACGATCGCCAACCTCGACTCCCCCTCCACTTCCTCCACTTCCGGACGCGGCGGCAAGACCTCGTCCACCAACTCGTGGAGCCGGCCCAGTCCCACGCCGTGTTCCGCCGAGACCAGCGCGGTGTGCTCGATGCCCAGACCGTAGAACTCCGTAAAACCGTCCTTGGCCGCCTTGGTGTCGCTCTTGTTGACCACCAGGACGGTTGGCTTTCCCGTTCGCCGGAGGCGCGCCCAGACCTCCTCGTCGGCGCCCACGAGACCCGACTTGCCATCCACGACAAACAACAGCAGATCGCTCTCCTCCACCGCCAGGAAGACTTGATCGTTGAGGCCCAGTTGGTCCTTACCCAGAAGCAGTCCGCCGGTATCGATGAGCTGGACTTGCCCCGTTTCGGCGTTCCTGTCACCCGAAGCCTCTCCCAGGCGGGCCAACGCCACGACGCGGTCCCGGGTCACTCCCGGCTGATCGTGGACGATCGACTGCCGTCGTCCCACGAGCCGGTTGAAGAGAGTGGATTTCCCGACGTTCGGCCGCCCGACGATGGCGACCGTAGGGGTCGGCATGCTCATTCCTGAATCTATTCCCGAGGCTATTCCTGAGTCTATTCCTGAATAGTCCTGTACAGAACCCGCCAGCCGCCGCCGTCTCCGCGCTTGAGCTGGTACTTGACCCGGTTGGTCTGACCCATCTGGCGGCCCATCGACTGCTGGGTACCGGCTCTAAAACGTTCAACGTCCCAGGTCTCGACGGTCGTGACGAAGGCGTTCGAGTTGTTCCAGATTTGCGTGTCTTCGACGGTGACCTGCTGAAACACCGGTTCGAGAACGCTGCCCGCGTTGGTGAGTTCCTCGATCCGCTGGTGGACGCGGGCGACTTCCTTGGGCGCTGCCCAGTCTTCGATCAGGAGCGCATTTCGCTCGGCATAGGCCCGACCGAGCACCGGCAAATACTCCTCGAGAAGCGTCTCGATCTCCTCTCGGTCCGCGGTCTGCTGCTCGGGACTCGGGCCGCAGGCCGCAAACAGCAGCGGCAAAACGAGAACAAGGTTGAGGGCTCGGCGCATCGTGAACAGTCTACCGAACACGTCTCGAACTCCCCTTCGTGGGCCGGCGCCGCCGGCCTCGAGTCCCGGGTCGGCGGGGACGCTCGGACCCCGGGCGTTTCCGTCTCGCGTCTTCGGGCGGCTCCGGCATACCCTCGATCGAAAGATCGATCATCCGCCGGTGGATGTCCACGCTCCTCAGCACGACTGTGACCTCATCAGCGAGGCGAAATGAACGCTGGGTGCGCTTGCCGAAGAATCCGTGACGCTCGGGCTCGAAGTCGTAGAAGTCGTCGCTCAGGAACTCGACCGGCACCAACCCGTCGGCGTAAAACTCCACCAACCGGACAAAGAGACCGTACTCCTTGACCCCGGTCACTCTACCGGCAAACGTCTCGCCTTCCCGGCCGGCGAGAAGCCGCAGGATCTTCCACTGGAGGACGAGCCGTTCGGCGCGCTCGGCCCGCCGCTCGGTGGTACTGGTGTGGTCGGCGATCGCGGGCAGCCGTTCTCGCAAGAGAGTTCGCACATCTTCTTCGACCCCGCGGCCACGAAGAAGGTTCCTGAGTTGACGGTGAACAAGCAGGTCCGGGTAGCGTCGGATCGGGGATGTGAAATGGGTGTAGTGCTCGTTGGCCAGTGCGTAATGGCCGAGACTCTCCGGAAGGTAGACGGCTCGCTTCATTGAATGCAGCACGAGGGTCGCGACAAAGGCCTCCTCGGGTTTGCCTTCCACCTGCCGCAGAAGATCTTGCAGAGCACTTGGATGTACCTCTCCGCCTCCTCCTCCATCGCCACCGCCCTCGGCGAAGACCAGATCCAAAGCCAACGGCCGCAAGAGTTCGCGAAGCTCGACAAGCCGCTGGCGGTCCGGCTCCTCATGGACTCGGTAAATGGCGCCCAACTCATGCCCCTGGAGCTCGGTCGCCACGGCTTCGTTAGCCGCGATCATGAACTCTTCGACGATTCGATGCGCTACGGTCCTTTCCCCAGGACGGATTCCGATCATCACGCCGTCCGTGTCCAGGATCACGTCCCCTTCCGGAAGGTCGAAGTCGATCGAGCCGCGGGATTGTCTACGGCCTAGAAGAATCTTCATCAGCTCCCGAGACCGCTCCAGTAGATCCACAATCTCGTCGCCGTAGGTCGTTCGGTCTTCCGCCGCCGGCTCTTCCAGAAGACGGCCTACCTCGGTATAAGTCAACCGCCGGTCGCTCTGGATCACGCCTTCCACAAACCGTCGGGCGATAACTTTCCCTTCACCCGAAATATCTAGAAAAGCGGACAGGACAAGACGCGGCACCTCTGGCCGTAGGGAACAAAGCCCGTTGGATAACCGCTCCGGAAGCATCGGGACAGCACGATCCGGAAAATAGACACTCGTTCCGCGACGGTAGGCCTCGAGATCCAGCGCGCTTCCCTCCCCGACGTAGTGACTCACGTCGGCGATGTGGACACCCAAGCGAAAAACACCGTTCGCAAGACGTTCGACGGTGACCGCGTCGTCGAAATCCTTGGCGGTCTCCCCGTCTATCGTGACCGTGACGAGTTCGCGAAGATCCTCTCGCCCGACCCCGTCGTCCTCGGTGGGGTCCTCGGGCAGACCGTCCGCCGAATCCAGAACGTCCCGCGGGAATTCCTCCGGAATCTCGAAGTTCCGTAGCGCCACCAGCACGTCCACACCCGGCTCGCTCAGTCTTCCCAAGACCTCTACCACCCGTCCACGCGCCCGCGACGAGAGACGTCCCGGGGTCGCTTCGAGTGCCGCCACGACATAGCGCCCCTCGTACCGCAGAGCGTCCGCTCCCAACTCGACCTCGATCCGCAGACGTGGGTCGAACGGCAGCAGCCGGCAGAATCCCTTGTCGCAGGACACTCGCCCCACTACCTGGGAACGCCGGCTCGAGACCTTGACCACGACCGCCTCCGGAAGATGGTGCGCGGGCCGGCCTCGCCTCGCCCGCTGCTGTTTGCGAGGCTCCACCAACACCGAATCACCGTCGCGTGCGCCCTTCAAGTGTCGATGGGCTACAAAGTAGCCGGGCTCGCCTCGCTCCCCGGTGCGGATCAAGGCATCGCCGCCGGTCATCGCCTGAAGACGCCCCGCAATCCAGGGGGTGTGCCGCAAGGCCATCCAGCGGCGGCTACGCTCCACCGCTTCTCCAGCCTCCTCCAGACCGGCCAGAGCGCCCTCGGCGTCTCCGTCGAAGCCGGTGATCAGCTCATCCCGACTCAACCCCTTCCGGCCGGCCTGGGCCAGACGGTTCTTGAGCTGCTCTCCGAGGAGGGCCTCCTCACCCGGTCGTCGTTTCGACACTCTTTTGCTCTCTTTTCTCTTGCCGCTCGCGTCTAGCTGATCGGGGGGTGTTGACTTCCAAGAGGGACTGCTACAATCCGCGGGCTGCGAAAGTGGCGGAATTGGTAGACGCGCAAGGTTCAGGACCTTGTGGTAGCAATACCGTGGGGGTTCGAGTCCCCCCTTTCGCACCAATACTATCCTTCTCGGTACTCTTGACGAGTTTCCCTTGTCCCGGCTTCGAGCTTGTGACATTGTTCACGAGCTTCCGGACGAGAACTCTTCGACCCCGCGATGCCAGCCGACCATTACCCCGTTCTGCTCGCCCTCGGAGTCGCCCTCGCCCTCGGCGGCGTCATCCTGTTGCTCTCGCGTTTCGCGAGCAGGCGCATCGGCGGGCGGGTTCAACTGACACCCTACGAGTCAGGCCAGCCTCTCCTCGACCGGTCCCGAAAACGTATCTCCATCCTCTTCTTTCTGATCGCCATCGACTTTGTGGTCTTCGATGTCGAGGCGGCGTTTCTCTACCCCTGGGTCTTAGTGATCCGGGACGGCGGCTGGCCGCTGTTCTGGGCGGTGATGATCTTTATCTTTCTGATCCTGGTCGGGTTCGCTTATATCTGGCGCAAGGGAGGACTAGACCTGCCGATCGGAAAGGCAGCGGTGAAAGCGAGGCGACCATCCTGAGCTCGAGCGACGGCCTTTCGGCCGGTCTTTCCGAAAAGACTCGGCAGGCGATCGAGGTCCTGCGGCCTCGCTATCCGACCAGCGAGGCGCTGCTTCTGCCGGCACTCCATTTTGCACAGCACCTCCACGGCGGCTGGCTTCCCGACGCGGCAATCGCCGATGTCGCATCGATTCTCGACTTGGCTCCCGCCAAGGTCTACGGTGTGGTCACCTTCTACGACCTCTTTCATCAGAGACCGGTCGGCCATCATCGAGTGCGGGTCTGCACCAACCTGTCTTGTGCCCTGCGGGGAGGGAACGAGATCCTCGCCGCGGTCGGCGGCAAGCTGGGCGTCCACGAAGACGAAGTCACAGCCGACGGGCGGTTTTCGTATACACACTTCGAATGCCTCGGGGCGTGCGAACAGGCACCGATGATGATGATCAACGATCGGTATCACGGCAATCTCACCCCCGACACGGCGGCGGCCGTCCTCGCGCAGCTCGAGACCAACCTGGACACCGACCTCAACAAGACTGAGTCATGAGTTTCGAACCCGTTCTCTTGCGCAACGTCAAAGCGCCCGGCGAGCCTTCGCCTCCACCGCTCGACTACCGCAGCTACCGGGACTCGGGGGGCTACCAGGGGCTGGCCAAGGCCGTGTCGATGGACCCCGACGAGGTCATCGAGATGACCAAGGCCTCCGGCCTACGGGGCCGTGGCGGCGCCGGTTTCCCGGCCGGGCTCAAGTGGAGTTTCATCCCCAAGGACATCGACAAGCCAAAGTATCTGGTCTGCAATGCGGACGAATCGGAGCCCGGGACTTTCAAAGACCGCATCCTGATGGAAACCGACCCTCACCAGTTGATCGAGGGCTGCGCGATTTGTTGCTACGCAGTGGGCGCCAACGTCTGCTACATCTATATCCGCGGTGAATATGTCGAGCCGGCGAATATTCTGGAAGCAGCGATTACCGAGGCCTACAACGAGGGCGTGCTCGGCAACTCCGTTCTGGGCAAGGGTTTCAAGCTCGACATGCATGTCCACCGAGGCGCTGGCGCCTACATCTGTGGCGAAGAGACCGGCATGCTGGAGTCGCTCGAAGGCAAGCGTGGCCAGCCCCGCGTCAAGCCCCCGTTT
>JAOTZA010000089.1 GCA_029861655.1 Acidobacteriota bacterium
CCGGTGCGCCGCGCCCACAAATCGACGGCAGCGAGTTTCTCTCGATCACCCAGACCGAGAACGAGTTGTCGATCGTCTGCGCGGAAGGTCGCGAGCCGGATGACGCCCAGATCGAGCCTGGCTGGAAGGCCTTGTGCGTACGCGGACCGCTCGACTTCTCGGAGATCGGGATCCTCGCCTCGCTCACCGTGCCGCTCGCCGAAGCCGGTGTTTCGGTTTTTGTCATCTCGACCTACGACACCGACTATGTGTTGGTACGCGAACCCGATCTCGAACGAGCAAGGTTGGCCCTCACAGCCGCGGGACAAACCCTCTCACCGTAGCCGGAAAGAACGGCCGGCTCTCGGCAGCTCGGTCGAATGCCTGGCTGGAAACGGCGCTCGCTACCCAGACTTCGCCCGTGGGCTCGCGCCTCGTTGTTCGCCCGCGCGGGCCAAGTCCCCATGCGAGGTACCTTTCGCGCCTGCGGGCTCACAGCGTTCCTGCCAGCCCATTCGCCGAGCTGCGACACTCCTTGGCTTCGCAGGAACAAGGCGTCGGGCTCGTGCGAGCGGAGACTTGGAGGCGCCGCGAGGTTCCGGCGAGGTGAGCGAAGGCGAGTTGAGGATCAGCGGCTTGCCCGCACCGCAGCGGCCCCGGTGCACCCAGTGTTCAACTACTTCGCCCGCGGCCTGGCTGGCAGGGGCGCCAGCCGCTTCGACGGAGCGAGGAGACGCGCAAGGCGCCCGAGACGAGTCTTCAGCGAGCCCGCCGGATGGCAGGCGCCTCGCAGCGGAGCGAGACGGACCCGCGTCGTTTCCAGCCAGGCATCCGACCGAGCTGCGATCCACGCCGACCGATACCGTCGACCATCGAGAAAACGGTCTCTGTCGGCGGACTCTGTCCAAGCCGAGGCCGGCGAATAGCCCGCTATGCGAGCACCAAATCGCGAGCCGCAGGGCTTCCCGCAGCTCGCGAAGGTGCGAGTAGGCCAAACGATCTCTGCCGGTCGCCAACACACCGCCCACGAACTGAACTCGACCGCAGGTGCGGGCCCTGAGACGACCATCGGCGGGGACAGAGCCGCCGACAAAACCACTGCTCCCCTCTCGAGTCCTCCGCTAGCCACCGTGCTCGTAGATCATCACTCCGATGTCGTCGTCGTTGATCTCCCAGCTGGTCGAGTCGCGGCGCCGGTTGGGGCCGAACGAGTACACAAAGACCACCTCGCGGCCGCTGTCGCTGTCGCATTTGTGCCGGATCCAGATGGCCGAGTTCCACAAGTCGATAAAGAAATCGGCCCGGGTCTCGGGCAACCCCTGATCCACCATCGCCGCGAATCGCCCGCTGTAAAGCCCATCGGTGTTGTACTTCTCGACGTACGAGAACAGCCTTTTGTGCCGGCCACATTTGGTGATCGGCCGCCCGCCGGGACCGAGGTCGGCAGCCAGGGCCACGAGCTCGGCTCGAGCCGCCGCCAGCGTCTCAGGATCGTCGCGTACCTGGAGCCGCGACAGCCCGACCGAGCTGAACCCCAGAACCATCACAACCACCGCACACAACAGTGACGACCGCAGGCCAAGACCTCCATCCCAAGCCTGCTGGTTGAAGAGACCGAACGCCGCCAGCGCCGCGAGAAAGAATCCCGTGCCCAGCATCAACTCGACGATCTCGCCCGAATGGCTCCACGGATACGTCTCATAGACCCAGAACGTGACCCCAAAACCGGGAATCAGGAACCACGGGGGGGCAACGATCCGCGCACGCTCCAGGAGCTTCTTGACCTTCGGGACAAAAGACACCAAAGCGAGAACCACTCCGTAGCCGAGGATGACGACCTTGACTCCGAGCTTGCGGAAATCGGTGCTCCAGACATTGTGGATGTTGAGCTCCTGCTGGAAGTTTTCGGCAAGAAAATATTCTGGGGGGCGATAGCCGAAGATGCGCTGCGCCCAGGAGATCTCTTCCATCGCCACGAAACAGCAAAACAGTGAGACACCGGCGAGAAACCAGGGGATGGCGCCCGCGCTACGCCGCTGATGGACCGCCGCCAGGGCAAACAATACAGCGGCGATAAAGAAGGCCCAAAAAGTCATCCACTCGAGCGGATTGTCTTCCTGGACACTGGCGTAGTACAGACCGGAGTCCATCGAGTTGAACCACCAAGCGACGATCAGCGGCACGAGCATCAGCAGATTGCCAAGCGCGGCCAACGCGTTCGTCGACGGCTCTTCTGGTGGTGGAGCTGCTTTCTTCTTGCTCATTTAGAGCAGCAGTGATGTTCGTTCATTCGCGTGCGGGTACGCCGTGGCCAGCAGCCCCCATCTCCTCGACGAGGAGTATGAAGCGATCCTCATCGAGCACCGCAACCCCGAGAGCCCGCGCTCGCCCGAGCTTGGAGCCAGGCTTGTCTCCCGCGACGACGTAGTCGGTCGCCTTACTAACAGACGAGACCACTCGTCCCCCGGCGTCCTCGACCAGCTTCTTGGCCTGCGGTCGGCTTAACCGCTCCATGCCGCCTGTGAAGACAAATTTCTTGCCGGCGAGCGTTGGCGTTCCCTCGCTACGCTCGGGCTCGACGGCCTCCATCACCTCTATGCCGCCGGCGAGCAGCTGGTCGAGGACCTGGCTGTTGTGGGGTTCGGCAAAGAACGATGTGATCTGCTCCGCCATCTTTGGGCCGATGCCGTCCACCTCTTGTAGCCGCTCCCCCCCGGCCCGGCGTACCGCTTCGAAGGTTCGGAATTCAAGGGCCAGATCTCTGGCCACCGTCGCTCCGACCTCGGGGATACCGAGCGCATAGAGAAACCGGTGGAGCTCGACTCTTGCGGCGCTCTTGATCGCGGCGACGAGATTCGTGGCCGATTTGTCGCCGTAGCCCTCCAGCCCGACTAGCGACTCGGCACGTAACTCGAAGAGATCCGGGAGATGGCGTACCAGCCCCTTTTCGACAAATAGCTTGGCTCCTTCCTCTCCCAGACCCTCGATGTCCAGGCCCCGACGCGAGGCAAAGTGGATGAGTCGGCCGGCCAACTGGGCGGGGCACTCGAAACTGTTGGGGCAGATCGAAAACGGGCCACGCTCCACGAGCCGTGTACCACACGAGGGACAGCCTTCGGGCATGCTGAATCTGCGCTTCCGACGCCGCCCCCTCTCCGGGATCCGCTCGACCACCTGCGGGATGACGTCACCGGCCCTCTCGACCCTCACCCGATCGCCTTCGCGGATGTCTTTGCGCGCCACCTCGTCGCGATTGTGGAGACTCGCCCGGCTGACCGTCACGCCCCCCAGCTCGACCGGCCGCAACATCGCCACGGGAGTGACCGCGCCGGTACGTCCGACGCTCGCCAGGATCCCGAGTACACGGGTGACCTCTTTGCGTGGCGCGAACTTGAACGCAAACGCCCAGCGCGGGTGGTGTGAAGTGACCCCGAGCTCCTGGCGAAAGGCCAGGTCGTCGAGCTTGATCACCACTCCGTCGATCTCATAGCCGATGTCGTCACGAGAATCGACCATCGACCGGTGGTAGTCGACGATCTCTTCGACACTCTCGACACGTCGAGGCAGGTCGTTTACCCTCAAACCCCAGCCCCGCAACGCCTCGAGCAATTGCCACTGGGTCCTCACGCCGGGGACGTCGCCGGCCAGAATGTCGTAGAGATAGACGTCCAACGGCCGTTCCGCGGTGACCTTGGGATCGAGCTGGCGCAGCGCTCCGGCCGCGACATTGCGGGGGTTCGCGTAAGGCTCCCTGCCCTCTCCGACGAGCCGCTCGTTGAGACGCTCGAAATCCCCGATGCGCATGATCACCTCGCCGCGAAACGCAACCGCGGAGGGAAACTCGCGTTCTTCACTACGCAGCTTGAGCGGCACCGCGGGGATCGTGCGCAGGTTCTCGGTGACGTCCTCACCCACGCGGCCGTCGCCCCGGGTGGTCCCCCGAACAAACACCCCGTCTTCATAGACGAGCTCGACAGAGGCACCATCGAGCTTGGGCTCCACCACATAGGCGACCTCGGCCCCCGACTGCAGACCCTTGCGGACGCGCTCGTCGAACTTTCTTACTTGCTCGTCGTCGGGGTGGGAGTCGAGACTGAGCATCGGCGCCAGATGCTCAACCGTGTCAAAACTCTCGAGAGCCTTACCGCCGACACGCCGGGTGGGCGAATCTCGCGTCTGAAGGCTCGGGAAATCGCTCTCCAGCTCCTTGAGCTCGCGGAACAGAAGATCGTAGGCCTCGTCGGAGACGCGGGGGGCGTCGCGGACATAATAGAGATAATCGTGCCGCTCGATCTCCCGCCGTAGCTCCTCGGCTCTCTTTCTCGCGTCAGCGAGTTTCAAGAGCTATAGCCCTATGCCGGCCCGAGTTTTTCCCAATCCGATTTCGGCGCATCCAGGGCGATGGCCAGACCGCCGTCCGAGCCGACAAAGACCGGGTCTTCAACGACTGTAACGCTACCGCCGCCATACTCTCGAAGGGCAGCCTCCAGAGCCTCGGCGAGACCCCTGATTAAACCAGTGCCGCCTGTTAGGATGATGTTGTTTCGCACTTCCTCCTGGTACTCGGGCTCGACCTTCGCGATGAGCTCGAGCATCGTCTCGGTGACCGGTGCCACGACGCTTTCACAGGCTGTGCGAATCTCGGTGGTGATATCGAACTGGGTTGGCTTTCCCTTTACGGGTGCGGTCACCACGATCTTGCCACTCGGCTCGCCGACAAAGGCATTCTGCTCCTTCCACTCGCGCACCATGTGCGAGGAGAAATTGACCTCCGGGTGACGCTCAGCGATCAGCTTGTTGAGCTGCTCGTCGATCGAGTCACCGGCGTTGGTCAAAGTGCGCTGGTCCTCGTCGGTGGGATAACGACCATTCATGACACAGAAGTCCGTGGTACCTGCACCGATATCGATGATCAACGAGTGGAGCAACGCATCCAGGGCATAGGCCACGGCAAACGGCTCGGAAACGATCATCAGCGAGTCCACCACACCCGACATCGCGTTTCTGAGCTGTTGCATGTTGACCCGCATCGCCTCGGCGGGCACACCGACGACCGCCCGCACGGTGCGCTTGGTCTGGCCCTTCTTGACCCCGGCCCTGACCAAGAGGTGGCTCAGAAGCTCCCGCACCGCCATCAGGTCCTTCTCCGAGCCCTCTTTGATCAGACCCCGTTCGAGTGGCCGGTGAAGATCCAGCATGACCCGCTTCTTAAGCGCCTCCTCGCCGATCATGATCTTCTTCTTCAGAACCTTCATCGCCACCATATCGGCGGGCCATCCGACATAGCTCTCGACAACGTGCTTTTCCCCGTCGGATGTCGAAATCGAGCTGCGGGACGTTCCGAGGTCAATCCCAACATTGAGCACGTCGTCGCTTGCGCTGGCGTCCTTTGCGGTCATGCTTTTAGCTCCCTATCTGGTTCGACCCGCCGATCGAGCGGGCGTAAGTGTCTATGCCGCTGAACAACGCCTCGGCAATATATTGACGATATCCCGGCGACGTCAGCAATCTTGCTTCTTTCTCGTTCGAAAGACAAGAGACTTCCGCCAAAATGGCCGGCATCTCGGTTCCTGTCAGCACCACAAAAGGCGCCTTCTTGACACCTCGGTCCTCAACCTGGGGGTTTACCTTGCGCAGATGATCGTAGAGCCCCCGCTGCACCTCGGTCGCCAGGCGCTGTGACTCCCCCTGCCTCACATCGACGAAAACCCTCTCCAGCAAGCGTCTGAAATCATTCACCGAGTAGCCCGAATCGCGATTTTCCCGAGCCGCGAGTTCGTTGAGATAGGGATCGTCGGTGGCTCCCAGGAAGTAGGTCTCGACCCCTCTCACCTGACGCTCCTCGATCCAGTTGAGGTGAATCGACACGAAGATATCGCCACCGTTCTCGTTGGCCAGAGCCGCGCGATCGTCGAGCGAAACAAACTCGTCGTCCTGCCGCGTCATGGCGACCTGATAAGAGGCCTCCGCCAGCAGTTCCTCGAGTCTCTTCGAAATATCGAGTGCCAGCGTCTTCTCGAGAACTCCATCCGGCGCCTCGGTGCCGACGTTGTCCCCGCCATGGCCGGGATCGATGATGACCGTGCGCACCGCGAGCGGAAAAACCGAACGATCGAGCGGCCGTGGTGCACTCAACGAGTTGCTCGACGCCGCCAGTAGCGCCGGCTCCTCGCGTACCGCTTGAAGATGCGCCTCGACCGCTGCCTGCTCCGCCTCCGCCCGCTCTCGTTCCGCCTCCGCCGCCTGTTGCTCCGCCCGAGCCACTTCGACTCGCGTCTTGTCGGCCGCGATGCGCACCTCCTCGGCCCGCGCAAGCTGAGCGACACGACGCGTCTCCAGCCAATCACCAGCGACAGCCGAGACCACATAGGACGAACCGAACAAAGTCACTGGCACGGCTACCAGGAAGAAGATCCGAGCAAAGGCGTGGGCGTGTTCCCTCTTGGTCTTCTTGCGAAACCGGACACGTCCCTTGATCACGTCTACGTTGTTGTAGACGGCCTGTTGCAGCAGCGCTCGCTTGAGAGGAGATTTCGTCGACACGATGTAAACACTAATTTTACTACAACTTAGCCAACCGCCGTGGACCGTCGGCTCGAGACCGGTGGTACGCCGCCGCGCCTGGGCGCCCGACGAAGACACCGACGGTGTCGCTAGCGGTAGTAGCCGGAGATCGTCCTGGCCCGTGCTCCCGGTGAGTCCACACGTACCGCAACCTCTCGCCAGGCCTCGTCTTCCGTCTCATCGGCGTAGTAGCCGATGAGGTACTGACTGCGAATCTCCCGATCCACCTCTTGATAGATGGCCTCGAGGTCCTCGCCTACACGGGTGACAAAGACACGCCCCCCCACATTCCGAGTCAATGACTCGAGACGGTTCATAAAGCCCCGGATCGTCAGTCCTTTGCCCGCGGTCCGATAGATCTCGTCGTTTGACACGACGACATAGAGCGGCACGCCGACCCGGCGCGCAAACTCCAAACACGTTCGATAGGAAAAATTCGGATCCTCGTCGGCACCGTCGGAGTAGACGATCAAGGCCTTCTTACCCGGAACTCCTTGGAGCTGCACCAAGGAATACACGATCCCCTTCCAGATCGAGGTGCGGCCTGCCGGCCGAAGACTGAAAAGAGCCTGCCTCGCGGCCGCAAGATCCGAGGTCGTGTCCTTCTGCAAGAAAGCCTCGTCTCCAAAACCGACCACAAACGCGCGGTCACGCTTCGCGGCCAAGCCGTCCAAAAACCGCGCTGCCGCGTTTTGGACATCGGGGAGTTTGACGAACATCGACGCCGAGGAATCGATCGCCAACCCGACCGTCAGTGGCTGGTCACCTGCGTCGCCAAAGGTCGAGATCTCCTGCCGCTCCCCATCTTCCACCACCTCGAAGTCATCCCGACCGAGGCCCATGACCGGCCGCCCCTGCCTATCGGTGACCACGGTGTAGAGCTCGACCAGCTCGACCCGCAGTCGTTCGCTCCCCTCGGGGCTGTTGAAGAAAACGACATCCTCGGTGGTCGAGCCGTCCATCAGGTGGCCGACGACACGCACGAACCCGGCAGGCGATTCCGCAGGCACGAAGATCCGCTGCGAATACGGTGGCGTGTAGCGTGTTCCCGCGAGCTCCTCCTTCCAGAAGAAGTCCAGTCGCTCGAGCCGGTTACCGCGCGGCACCCGCACCGTCGCCTCGACATCGACCGGTCCGGTGCGTGGCCGGCTGGAGTCGCCGTTCGATCCCGCAGCCGGATCGAGTATGCGAACACGGAAACTGCCCGAACCCTCGTTGATCACCAGAGCATCGCGACCCAGCAGCTTCCCATCGCCACTGTAGGCCACGGCCTCGACCCTACGGGTCTGGGGTAGACGCCCCAGGTCCAGGCGGGCGGAGAACGGTGGCATGCGACGCGATACGGCCAACTGACCATCCAGAAGAAAATCCACCCGATTCACACGTGTGTCCGAAACCACCGTCTCGAACTCGATCGTCCCCATGACCAGCCGAGGTTTCGGCGCCAAGAGGTGCACGGCTTTGGGGGCCGGCAAGACATACGACGGGGCCAGGTCATCGGTCGTCGTGGCGGATTCGGCGCCAGCGGCCTCCTCCGAGCGAACGTGCGAAGAACCCCACAGACCCAGCCCGAGATCCTCGACGACCACGACACTCGGGAAATCAGAATCCAACGAGGCCTGAAAAGGCATCCGGAACAAATACGCCCCCGCGACGTCGTCTACGGGCTGAAGTTCGACGAGTTGCAACTCACTCTGAGTGACGATGAATTGATCGGCATTCCTGGGGGTCCCTGCCGTCGCCACCGTCACTCGCAGCGGACCCGCGCCAGCGGCGTTCTCCGACTCGGTGTCGGTGAGCCACTCCACCCGCAGCGTACCGGCCGGCTCCACCACGGCCGAGATCATCAGATCGCCGTCGCCGGACTCCTCCTCCATCACCCGCCTGGCACGGGCCCTGGAGAGGATTCTTGGCGGGTAGCCCGCGGTCCACCGTGGCGCCGAGATCTTCGCAGACTTCGATAGCCCCAAGTCCGAGCGAATCTCAGTGCGGCCGCTACCGCCCGCGCGTCGAACCTCTACCCGTTTGAGATCGTCCGAGCTCGAAGCGCTCTCGTAGGTCACCCGATAACGGCCGGCCAGCCGCTCGATCTCACGGCCCAGTTGGCGCCCGTCGGTCACCACCGAGCCGCTCGAGTCGTCGGCCAACCGTTCGAGCACCGCAAGGGGTGCGCTCAGCTCCGCTTCGATCTCCGCCTCGGTGCGTCTCTTGAAAAGATCCCGGGGGTCCAGTGAGGGCTTGAAAAGGGTCCGATCGACCTCACGACCGTCCTGGACCACCGTCTCGACCCGTTTGTCCTCTTCACTGGACGACGTCGAGCCATCTCCCTCCTCGGCGGCCTGCAGATCGATGAGCTCCGACGGTGTAAATCCAACAACCACCCAACCCAGTGCGGCCACCGCTCGCGCGGTCTCACCAAGCGACGCTTCGACCGCGGGCCAGTTCACCCCCTCTACCGCGTCCTGCATCGATATCTTGCTCAACATTTTCTCGTAGAAACCGACATCGTGTTCATCCCAGCCTGACGAGACGTAGATCAGCAGTCGAGGAGCCGTGTCCTGGGTGTTGGGTGGACCCGCCTCCTCCGCGAGCCAATTGAGAAAACGCAGTCGATTCGCTTCCACGAGATCGGCCTCGTCGCGAACGGCCGAGCGGACCGTGCGCGCCAGATCCGCCAGCAGGCGTCCCGCCGTGGCACTGACCGCCGCCTCCCGATCAGCAACCAAGGGCGCAACGTACGGGCTCGCCAGAAACCGGTCGCGAATAGCGAGCTGACCGGAAAGCCCCGTTTCACGAAGCGCTATCCAGGACAAGGCTTCCTCCAGAGCCATCGGATCTCGGGTCGGCGGCAAGCTCCGCGTGATCTCGTCGCCTCCCAAGAAGACCTCTACGGATCCAAGTCCGGTGAGGGCTTCGGCCTGCCTGCCGATCTCCATCGCTCCGGCTTTCACCACGAGCGGTGTGGAGAACACCTGCTCCAAAAAGACGACAACGCGCCAACCGCCTACCGGCTCGATGGAGAGCGGAGCGATCACAACGTCCTCTTCCACGACTTCGAGGTCGTTCACCTGAACGCCGCCCACCACTTCCCCTCTACGGTCCAGGACCTGGACAGCCAGCTCTACGTTGATTCCTCCTGCTCCTGCTCCGGTCGCCCGATGCGACACGGTTGTCGTGCCGATCAAGACCAGAAGACACAAAAGCCCGGTTCGAGTTCTTTGTCTTCCGCCCATTGCTATCTTCTTCCCGACTTGCCGCCTGCCCGCGGCCGGTCTGCGCGGGCGGATTATCGCACCAACTTCCCTGAAACTCGTCGAGAGTCTCGAAGCTCGCGCTCCGGTTGCCTCGACTCGCTTGCAAACCGCTGGCCGCTTTCCACAGGCGCCTCGCCAATTGACGAAAAGACTCTGGAATGATAGCCTTTTCGGGGTCTTTAAGCGGAAACTGCAACTTTTGGATCCCTTCCGAGACTTCTCCGCCCCTCGACCACAACAACCTTGGTGTACAGCGACGGATGGTCGTCGCAGACGGATTTTTAACCCTGTGAACAGGCCTTGAAAGGCCACGGAGGAAAACATGTCTTCTTCACTCATTGATCTCTTGACCCAGCAAATCCAGTCTGGCGGTTTGTCGCAGATCGCGGGCCAACTCGGCACCGACGAATCGACAGCCGGCAAAGCCGTACCGGCCGCCCTGGGAACCCTCATAGGTGCCCTCGCCAAGAACGCCTCGAGCGGCCGAGGCGCCGAGGACCTGTTTGGTGCTCTTTCTCGCGACCACGACGGCAGCATCCTGAACGATATCGGCGGAGCCATCTCCAACAGCGGAAACCTCGCCGGTAGCGGAATCCTCAAGCACGTACTCGGAGGCAACCGGCAGTCGATCGAGAAGGGCCTCGGCCAGGCGACCGGTCTGGATGCCGGCGCCATCGGCAAACTGCTGCCGATGCTTGCTCCGATCCTGATGGGTGCCCTCGGCAAGGCGCGCAATGAAGGCAACCTCGACGTCGGGGGCCTGGCGGGCATGCTCGGCCAGCAGCGTCAGCACGTACAGAAACAGGTACCCCGTGGCTTCGGTCTGGGTAGCTTGATCGATCGCGACGGTGACGGACAGATCGCCGATGACCTCGCGGGAATGGTCGGCAAGGGCCTTCTCAAAAACCTCTTTGGAGGCGGACGGTAGAGATCAGCCAGTTATTCGGCAACAGCGGCTGTTGCGGTTGGAAGACACCGCGCCGCATTCGATAACTTTGAACAGGAGAACAGCATGGGACTACTTGATTTTGTAAAAAGCGCCGGAGAATCGATCTTTGGCAAAGACGACGACGAGAAGAGCGCACCGCAGGCTCCCAGTGGCGGGCCGAGCGCGGAAGACGTCGCGCGGATGAAGAACCGGCGCAAGGCCGCAGGCCTCGTGCAACTCGTCCAGGGTCTCGGTTTCGAGGTCGAGGATATGACCGTGAAAGTCGAAGGCGACGTTGCCACGGTCGGTGGCAAGGTCGGCTCGCAGGAAACGCGCGAGAAGATCCTACTCGCAATCGGCAACACCGCG
>JAOTZA010000090.1 GCA_029861655.1 Acidobacteriota bacterium
ACGGCTTCGACACCGGCATCGCCGACCCGAACTTCATCCTGGTGCGAAAAGACGGCTCGTATCTGGTCTCGGACGACGGAACCAACAAGATCTACCTGATCGACACCGACAGCACGGTGAGCTTGTGGAGCGACGCGATTCCGTTCCCCAACGGCATCGCCTTGTCTCCCGATGAGTCGGTTCTTTACGCGGCACAGATCTTTACCGGTCTCGACCCCATAGGCTTCGACGACTCTCTGTGGGCGTTGCCGGTTAAAGACGGCAGGCCGGCCGGTGAGGCCCGGGTGGTCGCCAAGACCGGAGAGGGAGGTCTCGACGGGCTTGCGATGGACGAGTTCGGCCGCGTCTATGTCGCCGACAACGGCGGCGGCAAAGTCTGGCGATTCGATCCGGAGACCGAGGACCTGGTGCTGATCGCCGAGGGAACGCCATCCGTCGCCAGCCTGGTCTTTGGTGAGGGAGACTTCGATCGTCACGCAATCTACGCGACATCGACGTTTCGTGGCGGCGGCACGATCTGGAAGATGAACATCGGTGTCGCTGGGGCTCGGCTCCATCGCTAGCCGCCGTTCGTGACATGACCCGGCACCCTCTCGCCACAGTCGCCATCGCCATCGCCATCGCCATTGTCGTCGTCATTCTTGTTACTGCTCCCATGTTGTTTCGTCACCTCACCGACTCGATGCTCTTCTATCCTTCGCGGGGTCAGTGGCGCACGCCGGAAGCCCTGGGTCTCGGCTACCGGGAACTGTGGCTCGACGCCGAGGGTGAGCGGCTACAGACCTGGTGGATAGCCGGCGATGAATCCGGACCGGTGATTCTCATGTTCCACGGCAACGCCGGGACCATCGCCGACCGTTTGGAGAACGTACGGCTCTTCGTCGAACATTTGGGGGCCAGCGTTCTCCAGGTCGAGTACCCAGGCTACGGCGACTCGTCGGGTCGTCCTTCGGAGGCCTCGCTTTATGCGGCGGGGGAAGCCGGATGGAAAGAATCTCGGAAACTGGCGGCGGGGCGACCGCTCGTCGTCTTTGGTCGCTCGCTCGGTGGCGCCGTCGCCATAGACGTGGCGGCCAACCAACAAGTCGATGCGCTGGTGGCCGAATCGACCTTTACCAGCCTCCCCGATCTGGCACCGGCAACCGGGCTACCGTTGGCGCGACATCTCGTCGCCTACCGGTTCGACTCGCTCGATAAGATCGCCCAGATCCACGCCCCGGTTCTTCTGATTCACGGAGATCACGACGAGTTGGTTTCTTACTCGATGGCCGGGCGTTTGTACAAAGCAGCGACCGCGGCAGCGAGCCGACACCTCCACACGGTCCGGGGTGGCACCCACAACGACACCTGGGCCATCGGCGGCGAGGATTACTGGCGCGCCTGGTCAAACTTGATCGCAGGCCTCGGATAGCGGTTAGCTGGCGCCAAAACGCCGCCTGAAGCGGCGCGCGTTGACGAATCCGAGAATCGTGTGTCCAAGCGGCAGCAAGAAGAAACTGAAACCAGCCAACGGCACCGCGTGCGTGCCGGCCGCGGCAATCGCGACCGCCAGCAGCCCGACCGCGGAAGAAAACAGATGGGCCCCTACCTCGACTCGCACCATAAACCGTTCGACCTCTCCGAGCTGGAGTACCTTGCGGCGGCGCCACGCATGGACATACATCAAGCCGAAAAGCAGAAAGATCGCCGCAAAGCCCGCACCATAGAAGTACATCAGGGTCTGGGAGTCGGCCCGGCTGATCATCGCTGCGTGTGTTCCATCGTCCAGCACGACCTCCGCGCTTCCCGTACGGATCTGACGCCACAGCATCGAGAACATGAACTTGAGCGGGTACACGTAGAACAGGACAAGAACGAGCAGCGCCATGTTGAACAGAACCGAGGGGGTGTCCTCGAGCCCGAACCGGCGGTGGTAGCGGTAGTGAAAAAACCACACCATGACGAGAACCGCGGCACAGACCAAAAATGCCGGAAATTCGATCATCGCTGTCTGGAGTTCACGAAATGTTCGCGGCACCTCGCCGCTGATCGCAAGAAGGGTCAGCGCAAAAGCAAACGCCGCGTCGGTCAAGCTCTCGAGTCGCGAGATGTCGCCACCTCGCCAGTGAAACCGAGGATCCGCCTGAAGCGCCTGCGGTACGTGATCGCGCAACATTGCCGCTTCTCTCTTCCGTCCGCCACCGATTCTAAACAACCGTTAGAGTCCAACCACATGATGCCGCCGATTGTTGCGCTCTCGAGCCTTCCCCTGCTTTTTTGCCGCTTGCGGCGCCCGGACGCACTCTTGGCGATCGCGTTTTTGACAGCGGCGATCTCGACCGCGTCGACCGATGACCGAGACTCATCCTCGTCAATAGTGACGGGGTCGCCGACGCCGGTCATCGTGGTTCCCGGAATCAGCGGCACCCAGCTCGAGGATCCCCGCAACGGCGCGATCGTCTGGGGCCGGGCCAGACAACTCATGCGACCGCGTGATGGCGGCTACTCGCTGGCTCTTCCCCTCGACCTCGATCACACCCCACCGCACCCCCAGGAGCGGTACCAGCCGACCGGACCTGTATGGCAGATGAACCTGATCTTCTGGAAGAAGAAGATCTACAGGCCACTCGCCGACCACCTCGAACAGGCGGGATACCGGCTTGGCTCGCTCGACGACCCGGTGCTGGACGACAGCCTCTTCTTCTTCGACTACGACTGGCGCCAAAGTACTGTCGAGAGCGCTCTCCGCCTCGCAGAGGCGGTCGAGCGACTGAATGAGAGACGGGGAGCCAAACAGCAGGTCGATCTGATCTGCCAGAGCAACGCGGCGAAAATCTGCCGCTATCTGGTGAAGTACGGCGGAGCGACACTCGAAGAGGCCTCAGCAGGACGGGTTTCGCAGCACGCGGGCCGGCACATCCGCAAAGTGATCATGGTGGGTGCATCGAACGACGGAGCACTTCGTATTCTAGCGTTTCTCAACCGTGGGCGAAGATACATTCCACTCATCGGGCGTCGCATCTCTCAGGAGGCCTTCTTCACCCTGCGCTCTCTCTTTGACGACCTTCCGGCCCCAACGGACGACTTGTTCTTCGACACCCAGGGGCAGCCCCTGGAGATCGACCTCTTCCGGACGGAGAACTGGGTGACCTATGGCTGGTCGGTTTTCGGGACAAAGACTCGCCGGCGGCTCGAGCGCGGTGTCCGCAAAGACCTCTTCGGATCCGAGGACGACCGGCTCCGACATCTCGAGCGACAGTTGGCACGGGCGCGGCGGTTCCAGGATCTTCTGAGCCACGACTCGCCTCGGTTCCCACCGGTGCGCTACTACCGGCTCGAGAATCAATCCGAACCCACAATGGTTCGAGCGCTTGTTTTCCAGCATAAGAGTGCATGGAAGACTCGTTTCTTCGGCGACCGCGCGGTCGGTCGCAAGCGAACTTTGCGGGATCTGGCGGCTGCCCCGGGCGACGGTCACGCCAGTCTTGCGAGCCAGCGCCGGCTCTCGCCTCAGGAAGAGAACGCTCTAGTCGACGCAGCCATCATCGGAGGCGGCCACTTCGAAATGATCCTCGAGCCCGAAGGCTTGAACGCCATCGTCTCGTTTCTGGTTCCCTCACTCAAGAAGCGCTCCACCTCGGCGACAAACGCGCCGGGCTGTTCCTCCATCGGCATGTGGCCACAGTCTTCGAGCACCGTGAGGTGACCGTGAGGCATCCGTGCGGCGGCCGAACGAGCCTTCTCGACGGGGATCAGCGTATCCTCTCGACCCCACACCAGGAGGATTGGCTGCTGGATTTCTTCGTACGGGACCGCGGCCAGATCCGCGCTGCCGCCCCGGGGTTTTCCCAGATTCCGAAACGCACGGATTGCGCCCTCGACTCGCAGGCGCTCACGGTAGGACTCCACCAGCTCGGGGGTCACCAGCTCGTCATCGGAAAACGAGCGGCGCAATGCTCGGTCGATGTTGCGCGAACGCAGCGCCCAGCCGCGAATAAAAAGCGGCGCGACGGGCGACGCGATGCTCTTTAGACGGCGCCCACGCGCCGACCACTCGGGTGCCACGCTGTTGACCGCCACTACCGACCGCACCCGCTCAGGCCGCTGATGGGCAAGCGTCAGGACTAGACCGCCGCCATAGGAATGACCCACAAAGTGAGCGCTTTCGACCCCGAGGGCGTCCATGGCTCCGCTCAACAGATCCAACTGTCCGGTACGCGAGTAGGCCTTCCTGGCCTCGGGCCGCTCTGTGTAGCCGAAACCGTTGAGATCGATGGCGATCGTCTGAAAGGTTTGAGAGAGCTCGGGCACCACCAGGCGCCAGCTGTAGACCGAGCCGCCAAAGCCGTGCACCAGAACCACCGGCTCGCCACTGCCGCGCACCTCGACATGAACCCGCTGTCCGTCCACATCGACAAACCGAACGACTCGAGGATCTTTCCAGACCTCCTCATACGGCCGAAGGGAAACACAGCCCGAGACGACGGCAGCCAGCACGAGGAGCGCCATCGCTGAAGCAAACGAGCGCATAGGATGGGATTCTAGTCGCAACGCCATTAGACTCCTCCATGACAAAGGATGAAACATCGAGTCGGCATCGTGCTCTCAGGCGGCGGCGCACGCGGCATCGCACACATCGGCGTGCTCGAAGCCCTCGAGGAGCACGGCATTGAGCCGACCTGCATCTCCGGTAACAGCTCGGGCGCCATTGTGGGAGCCCTCTACGCCGCCGGTTATTCGCCGGAGAAAATGCTCCGTTTCTTCGAAACCCACAGCCCCTTCCGGCTTTCCAAGGTCGCGCTGCGAAAACCCGGCATCATCGACACCGAAAAGGCCGTCGCCGACTTTCTCGAGTACTTCCCCGACGACTCCTTCGAGGCTCTCGACAAGCAACTCTTCGTCACCGCAACGGACATCGTCAACGGCCGGCTGGAGATCTTTACCTCGGGCCCCTTGGTCCGGGCCATACTCGCATCGAGCTCGGTGCCGATGGTTTTTGCCCCTACCGAGCTCTCCAAGCGCTGGCTGGTGGACGGCGGAATCATCAACAACTTCCCGGTCGAGCCGCTAAAGGCTCTGTGTGATTCCATTCTGGGTGTCTATGCGAGCCCTCTTCGAACCCTCGACCGCTCGGATCTCAAAAGCGGTCTGGCTGTTTCGCACCGTGCCCTGGAGCTCGGGATGCATTTCGCCTCACGTCGCAAGTTCCATGACTGCGACATCCTGCTGTGTCCGGAGGGGCTCCGCGAGTTCGGCGTCTTCGACACAAAACGTCTGCCCGAGATTCGCCGGATCGGCTATTCCTGGACCATCACGCGGATCGACTCGATTCGCGAGGCGCTTCAGAGAAGCGGCGGCTAGCTACCGGCACGGCTTTCGACTGTCGGTCAGGCCCGGTCGACGCGTTTGCGCCAGTACCGGACTATCCCATCGACGCTCATGCCGCGTGGGTTCACCACCTCATAGAGCTGAACCCTCTCGTCGTCGGCACCTGCCTCGGACAGCCGGCCTCGAACCCAGCCCTCGAAGGTGGTCAGCATCTCCTCGCGCCCAAGCTCCCGGTCGACCAGCGTGCCCACAAAACCCGTTGTTTCGTCGAGGATTCCCGCGAGACGATCGGCTTCGGACGACACTTCGCTCGAGGGGCCGAAGTGCGTCCGGTAGACGGTCGCAAACTTCTTGCCCTCGAGGACAATGAGCGTCTCCTTCCAGGTCTCGAGGTCGAACTCCGGCGGCGGCGCCGGCAGATCCAGCCAGTCAGATCCCGGAATCCGAATCCCCATGGCGTCGCCCACAAAGGCCACGTCACCCAGGGCGTACGCATGATGGTGGCGGGCGTGACCGGGTGTCTCGATCGCGACAAAGCCCAACCCGCCGGCATCGATAACCTCTCCGTCCCCGACCGCCGTGACCCGCTCGGAAGGGGCCGGGAGGATCTCTCCCCACAGGGAGTCCATCCTGTCGCCATAGATTCGCTGAGCGCTCGCCAGCAGCTTTGATGGATCGACAAGGTGCGGCGCCCCCCTCGGATGCACATAGATCTGCGCCCCCTGCTGCGCCCACCAACCCGCCGCGCCGGCGTGGTCGAGATGGATGTGCGACAACAGAACATGGCGGACATCGCCCGGCGCGACGCCATGACTCGCCAATGCGGAGATCAGCGCAGAAAGGGTGCTCCCCGGACCAGTCTCGACCAAAACCGGTCCGTCGTCGCCAAACAGGAGAAACGACGCGATGACCTGCTGGGCTTGCTGGAACTCCAGGTCGAGGATCTCTATTCGCATTCGGTCGCCTTCGGCGGCCAACGATATCCCGTCCCGATCCGGACGTGAAGGGCCGCTCTAGCAGCCCAGCGTAGCGGTGTGCGCCAGCCGCAAAAATCTGCGGCAGGCGTCGCAGAAGCGAAAGCCGCGGGCGTCGATCACCGAGCGAAGATAGCTTCTTTCGCCATGGCGGTTGTAGTCGCCCTTGGTCATCGGACAGTAAGCGCCGTCGGCCGCCGGAACGAAGTCGTAGTGATGAACGAGCCCGAAGTTGTGACCCAACTCGTGTAGACCGACCTTGAGCAGACGCGCGATCGAGCGCGAGCGGTCACGGCTCTCGATCCGCCGGGTCGAGACCACGGCCACATGACTGCGATTGTCCTTGCAGCCGAACATGAACCGGAAGAAATCGGTTGCCGAGCCATCCAGAAGATCGACATCTGTGATCCCAAGGATGTGACCGCCGAAGTGCTCGTCGAGCGCCTGGGTCAGAAGATCGGCCTCGATCTCATTCACTGCTGGTGTTTCGTAGTCGAGGTGATCCACCGACTCGAGCAGCCCCGCGAAGGCTTCGCGAATACGCGCTGACAACGCATCCAACTCGGATCGCCGGACCGATTGGCCGACCCGAACCAACTTGAGTGTCGAGAGCCCTTGTTCTTCGAACACCTCGTGAAGAGTACCGAACCTCTTAAACCTCCACCATGAAAGGTTTCACAGCGCCAAGAAGGTAGCGCACATCTTTCCTGCGGCCAAGTCAGCAGCAGTCTCGGTATGCGAGTGCTGGGGAACCTGACGGCTCTAGGGGCTTGCTGAAAAACTCAGCAAGCCCCTAGTAGCTGTCGTTGTGGACGCCGCGCACCGCCCTACCCGAAGGATCGGCAAGACCCGCGAAAGCCTCGTCCCAGGCGATCGCCGTCGGCGTACTGCAGGCGATGCTCGGCCCCTCGGGGACGCACGCCACCGCCGCATCAGTGGGGAAGTGCCTCTCGAAGATCGAGCGGTACAAATACCCCTCCTTGGAGGCCGGCGGGTTGCGGGCGAAGCGAAAACCGGCGCGCGCCATCTGGGAATCGCTCACCTCGCTTTCGGCATGTGCCTTGAGCGAGTCGATCCACGAATAGCCCACACCGTCCGAGAACTGCTCTTTCTGTCGCCAGAGGATCGTGTTCGGAAGATACCCGTCGAAGGCCTGGCGCAGCACGTGCTTCTCCATCCGCCCCTCAACGACCATCTTGTCGGCCGGGTCGAAACCCATTGCCACATCGAGGAACTCCCGGTCGAGAAACGGCACACGCGCTTCGATCCCCCACGCCGCCATCGACTTGTTGGCGCGCAGCACATCGAAAAGGTGAAGCGCTTCTATCTTGCGCACCGTCTCGGCGTGAAACTCCCTCGCGTCGGGCGCCTTGTGGAAGTAGAGATAGCCACCGAAGATCTCGTCCGCACCCTCGCCGGTAAGAACCATCTTGATGCCCATCGCCTTGATCCGGCGCGCCAGCAGATACATCGGTGTCGATGCCCTCACGGTGGTGACGTCAAAGGTCTCGAGGTGATAGATGACATCGTTGAGGGCGTCGATCCCCTCCTGGACGGTGAAGTGGAGTTCATGGTGGACCGTACCGATACCCTCGGCGGCGATTTGTGCCGCGGCGAGATCGGGTGACCCCTCGAGACCGATCGCAAACGAGTGGAGCCGCGGCCACCAGGCTTCACTCGCCCCGCCGTCCTCCACCCGCCTGTCGCTGTGGCGCCGTGCCAGGGCGCTGATGAGCGAAGAGTCGAGCCCGCCCGAGAGCAGTACGCCATACGGTACATCGGACATGAGTTGTCTCTCGACGGCGCTCTCGAGCGCCTCGCGCAGTTCGGCCGAATCCACCGGTCGGCCTCGAACCGCCTCGTACTCGCGCCAGGAAGGCTCGTAGTAGCGCACCGGCTCGCCGACTTCGCTGTCCAGGTAATGCCCCGGTGGGAACTCTCGAACGCTGGTGCAGGTACCGATCAGCGCCTTCATCTCCGAAGCGACGTAGAACCGACCGTGCTCGTCGTAACCGGTGTAAAGAGGCATCACACCTATGGGGTCACGGGCGATGAAGTAGCGATCCCGCTTCCGGTCGTATAGAGCAAAAGCGAAGATGCCACTCAGATCGTTCAGAAAGTCGGTGTCCTGCTGCTCGTAGAGGGCCAGGATGACCTCACAGTCCGAAGCCGTCTGGAGGTCATAGGGCTCATCGAGCGAGGCCTCGAGAACCGCATGGTTGTAGATCTCGCCGTTGACCGCCAGCACGACATCGCCTGATGGCGAGGCTAGAGGCTGCGCACCGTTCTCGATATCGACAATGGCCAACCGCTCGTGGGCGAGGATGGCTCGGTCGCACGAGAAGAGGCCGCTCCAGTCGGGCCCCCGATGTCGCTGTAGTCGAGACAACTCTAGCGCCAGCTTGCGCAAACCCGTCGGATCGCCTTCGACTTCGAAGATTCCCAGAATCGAGCACATCCGCCGACGTTAACAGCCCGTCACAGCGATCGAGAACATCGCCTTGGCTCAAGACAGTCGTTTGGTCTCAACGCTCGATCAAGGTCTCGTCCAAGTAATCGACGATCTCGACGAGCTGCTTGGTCGACAGCGACCCCAGGACCCGCCGCACCAGAATCGGCAGGCTCCTCCCCGCCGCCGAAACGCCGAGCTTTGCCGAGCCAAAGGTCATCGAGCCCACACCGGCGCGCTCGAGCGGCAAGAGAAAATAGGAATGGAGACCGGTGCGAGTGAGCTCGACGACGACCTCTATGAGTTCGTCGGCTTGCGTCTTGGGCTCGTCGCTCTCTCGGACCGCATCGATCACACGCCGGGTGCGGAACCGCAGCTCGGGTGGGACCTCGAAGGCTAGATAGGCTCTTGAGCTCATGGTGACTTGTAGACCACGCCGTCCTTCATTACAAAGGAGACTTGCTGAAGCAGCGTGATGTCCGCCAGAGGATCGCCCTCGACCGCCACAAGATCAGCGATCTTGCCCGCTTCGACCGAGCCCAGTTCATCTGAGACCTCCAAGAGCCTGGCGGTCGTCATGGTGGCCGACTGGATCGCCTCCATCGCCGGCATCCCCGCCTCGACCATCAAGGCAAACTCCTCGCCGTTGTCACCGTGTGCGGACACCCCGCTGTCGGTGCCAAATGCGATCTTGACTCCCGCCCGATAGGCCTTGCCAAAGGTCTGCTGGATCACCGGGCCGATCGCCGCCGCCTTGGGCCGGACCAGCTCGGGGAAGAAACCATCGATCTCGGCCTTCTCGGCCACCCAGTCACCGGCCATGATGGTCGGCACGTAATAGGTGTCATGCTGCTTCATCAGCTCCATGACCTCCTCGTCCATGTAAGTGCCGTGCTCGATCGAGCGCACACCGGCGCGCACCGCTCGCTTCATCCCTTCGGCGCCATGGCAGTGGGCTGCGACGTGAAACCCATAGTCGGCCGCCGTTCGGATCACGGCTTGGAGCTCCTCGTCACTGAACTGAGGGTTGAGCCCGCTCTTGGCGACGCTCAGCACGCCGCCGGTGGCGGTGATCTTGATGAAGTCAGCGCCTTCCTTGTATCGCTGCCGAACCGCCTTCGCCGCCTCCGCCGAACCGTTGATCACACCTTGTTTGGGTCCCGGGTCGCCCCGCAAGTAGGCGCTCATACCATTCGTCGGGTCGGCGTGACCGCCGGTCGTGGCGAGGCTCTTGCCCGCGGTGAAGATCCGCGGACCGATCACCAACCCCTTGTCGATCGCCTTGCGCAAAGCGATCGTCACGTTGTCTCGATCGCCGGGATTGCGCACGGTTGTAAACCCGGCCATGAGCGTGCGCTCGGCATAGACCACCGACCGGAACGCGTAGTCCGCCGGGTCGAGCTGAAAACGCTCGATATAGGAGTCCTTGCTGAACTCGCTCGAAAGATGGACGTGCATGTCCATCAACCCCGGAAGCACTGTCGAGCCGCGGAGATCGATCACCTCATCACCCTCGCCCGGCTTGGTGAAGCCCGACTCGACGGCAGAGATGCGGTCGGCATCGACCACGATCGTCACCTCACGACGGGCGGTATCGGAAGTACCGTCGATCAGTCCTCCCGCGTGAACCAGTGTGCGAGCCGCAACCGGTGTCGAGACAATCATCACGGCGGCCAAGGCGCAAAAACCGGCACTCGCTATTCGGGTCTTCATAGGAATCTCCTCCGCCAGCAGCCCGTGGTAGAACTCCTCCACGGGCTGCTAGTGTCGCGAGAGAGTAGCAGGTAGCTCGCGGATCGCGGCCGGCGCTTAATCGAGAGGCGGTCTTTCGTAGGTGACCGCCCGCCCGTCCGCCTCGATCGGTTCGAGAGCTTTGAGCGCGTTCCACTTCGCAACCAGCTCCTCGGCTCGGAAGCGCTCCTTGAACGACACACGCTCCGACGTTCGGGCGCGCCGCATCGGATTAAACGGCAGCCGCTCGTTTGTCCTCACGGTAACGAGTGGAAAGCCAAACGGAAAATTGGCCGAGCCTCGACACCCAGGAGCAACCCGGCACTCACGGCAAGCGCCCAGATCAGAGAAAGATTCTTTCCTGCGTACAGCAGGATTTCCCGAAGCTGCGGCCAGAAGGACCGCGGCTCGACGGCCTTCAGCAGATCCCGGAAAAGCCCCCTGAGCTCCTTCGCGCTTTCGAGATCTAGGTTCTCGGGCACCAGCAGCTCGTCCTGGATGGCCTCCCAGATCCCTCGTGCCGAGAGTGCCTGTTCGGCACGCTGTACGGCCCA
>JAOTZA010000091.1 GCA_029861655.1 Acidobacteriota bacterium
CTCAAGAACGCAGCACTCGATGTGCTGGTGGAGCATCTCGTTCCGGGGCGTTCGGCCGATGCGAGGCGGCCCGATGCCAAGGAGTTGGCGGCAACCGAAGTCCTCGAGTTCCCGCTCGACGAAGCCTCGGCCAAGATCCGGACCGGACCGCCGGGAGACAACGATGAGGACCTCGAGCTCGAGGTATGGGCGGGGCTCATCCCGCTTCCCACCGAGGCAGGTTCGCCGGAGCCGGCGCCTGATCTGCGCCCGGGAATCGAGACCCCCGACTATGTCGAGCGCTATTCGAGGCCGGGGAAGAGCTAGGACGAACAACGGCCCAGAGCCGGAACACGAGGGGAGAGAACATGGTCGACTCGGTATCGGAAGCCCTGAAATCGGAACGCGTACAGCAGAAAATGCTGACCGCTCCCGACTGGAAGTTGAGCGAGGACTCGATTATCCGCACCTTCAAGCTGCCGAGCTTCCGCAGCGCCCTGGCGTTTGTGCAATGGGTGGGCGAGGTGGCTGAAGCGGCCGATCATCATCCCGACATCGACATCCGCTACACCAAGGTCAAGCTCACGTTGAGCACTCACTCAGCCGGGGGGCTGACCGACAAGGACTTCGATCTAGCGGCTCAGATCGACCAGCGCTAGAACAGACGCCGACAGTCCCCGTTCATGACGGCAAAACGAAAAGCCCCAAGTCGGAAGCCGGCGAAACGCGGCAAGAGAACCCCAAAGAGGTCCTCGACCACCCAGAGCAAGAAGGCAGCCAAGCCGAGGACTCGCGCTACCGCCAAGACGATGGCGGCGCAGCAGCGGGAGATTTCGGTCAGCGAGTTCTTTACCAAGAACCGGCACCTTCTGGGGTTTGACAGTCCGACAAAGGCTCTGTTGACCACCATCAAGGAGGGCGTCGACAACTCGCTCGATGCCTGTGAAGAAGCCGGCATCCTTCCGGATCTCGAGGTGTCGGTCGAGCCTACCGGCAACAACCGCTTTCGCGTGGCGGTGACGGACAACGGACCCGGCATTCTCAAGAACCAGATCCCGCGGATCTTTGGCAAACTCCTCTACGGCTCGAAGTTCCATCGCCTACGCCAGAGTCGCGGACAGCAGGGAATCGGCATCTCGGCCGCCGGGATGTACGGTCAGTTGACGACCGGAAAGCCCATCGTCATCGAGAGCCGGACTTCGAAACGGCGCCCGGCCCACCGGTACGCTTTGGTCATCGATACCCGGCGCAACGAGCCGGTCGTGAAGAAGGACACCGAGATTCCCTGGGATAGAGCTCGCGGCACGCGGGTGGAGATCGAGCTCGAGGGCGTCCACAAACGCGGTCGCCACTCGGTGGAGGCGTATCTGCGCCAGACCGCCCTCGCCAACCCGCACGCCGAGATTCACTACATGGGCCCGGGGGAGGACGAGCCGCTCGTTTTTCGCCGCGCGTCGAAAAAACTCCCCGAGGAGGCGCTTGAGATCAAGCCGCACCCCTATGGTGTCGAGGTCGGTCTGCTCCTGAGGATGCTCAAGGAGTCAAAGGCCCGCAAACTCAAGTCGTTTCTTCAGACCGAGTTCAGCCGCGTCGGTGCAACGCTTGCGACCCGGATCGTCGAGGGTGCCGAGCTCAAAACCACGACATCACCACGCCGGGTGTCCCCGGAAGCCGCCGAACGGCTGATCTGCTCGATCCGCCAAACCCGCATCGCGGCACCGCCGACGGACTGTCTGTCACCGATTGGAGAAGAACGCCTACTGGCCAGCTTGAGGGAACAGATCAAGGCCGATTTCTATGGCGCCGTGACCCGGTCGCCCTCGGTCTACCGCGGCAACCCTTTCCAGATCGAGGTCGGAGTCGCGTTTGGTGGCGATCTTCCGACCGACGAGTTGGTGGGGCTATACCGCTACGCCAACCGGGTGCCGCTTCTCTACCAGCAAGGGGGTTGCGCGCTTCACAAGGGGCTTCTGGCAACGAACTGGAAAAGTTACGGCCTGCAACAGGGCCGCGGCGCCCTGCCGAGCGGTCCGATGATCGTGATGGTTCATATCGCGAGTGTCTGGGTTCCGTTTACCAGCGAGTCGAAAGAGGCGGTGGCGGGCTACGACGAGATCATCAAGGAGCTCAAGCTGGCGCTTCAACAGGTGGGGCGCCAACTCTCCACCCATATCCGTCGAGCCCGCAAGGCGCGCGACGCGGCGCGTAAACAGGCCTACATCGAGCAGTACATTCCGCATGTCGGGATCGCGCTGCAGGATATTCTCGGTCTCTCCGAACGACAGGAGAAGAAGGTCGTGACCACGCTCACCGGGACGCTCGAGCGCAGCCGCAAGGTCTGAATCGATCCCGACCCGGGCTGAGTCTCCTCAGGGCACGGTGCGCGCTGCTCGGACTTTGGGTTACCTAGAGGCGCGCGCCTCGTTGTTCGCTCGCGCGGACCGAACTCGCACTCCAGCCAACCCTGAGGCTCGCGGGCTCACAGCGTTCCTGCCCGCACATTTCACCGGGCTACGTGGGGCGGCCGCCGGTCCCCGGGCGAAGAATTCATATCGCGGGTCACACTCTCGTGACAGCGAGCCGCCTCGAGACCACGATCCAAGCGGAGTTCGGGACGCCAGCGGAACTTATCCGCCAAAGACTGTGTCATCAGAGCACTGGCGTTTGTGGCTTGCTCCACTTCGCGAGTCTCCGCGTCGTCGGCAACATCGCTGACATCGGCGACATCGGCAATCACTCGCCCGAGAATCGGCGCAAACTTGAAACCATGACCGCTGCCCCCGCTAGCCACCGTCAGGCCACGGCGGTCGGGGTCGTTCGCGATCCAGAAGTCCTCGTCGGTGGTGTCGCAATAAGGGCAGAGCCGTGTGCCGACGACTTCGGCTGCCGCAAGAGAGGGGAAATAACGATCGAGAAAAGCGCGCAGCTGGACGGTGGCTTCGGGAGACACCTCGAGGGATCCGTCTTCGGGGGGTTCGAGCCCACTTCCGTGGTGGCCGATCTTGATCACACCCGCGCGGGGATGGAGCGGGAAACCGTAGAAACCCGTGCGCGCCACGTCGGCGGTAAAGGTGGGGAAAGACAGAGGGGCAAAGAGGGCCGGCATCGAGTGACGCGGAGGACTCAAGTGCCAGACGGGGTGGTAAGTGCGCCGGAGCGCTCCTTCGAGCCGGCCGAACAGTCGAGGGGTCCAGGAGCCCGTCGCCAGAATCACGTGATCGCCTTCGTGGCAGTCGCCGTGAGCATCCCGTACCCCAAGAACGCGGTCACCGGTCTCGAGGAGGCTCTCGAGGGCGGTGTTCTCGCGAACCTCGATCCCTTGCTCTCTTGCGACCTCGGCGAGAGTTTCGATGACCCTGCCGCTCTCCACGAAGCCGCCGCGCGGATGAAAGAAGCCATCCGAAAAAGCGAGCGTCCAGGCTGGGAACCGGTCGGCCAACTCCGCTCCACCAAGCCGTTCGGGCTGGTGCCCGCGAGCCTCGAGAAGATGGAAACTCTCGTACTCGAACCCGCCGGGCGCCATCTCGTCGAGGGACATCATCAGCACACCGGTCTCGTGGTAGAGCTCGGAGTTTCCTGAACGTTGCCAGTGCTCGTTCCAGTGCCGCCAACCGGCGATCGCCGCTTCGGCGAGCGCCATGTAGGTCGCATCGGCACCGTACTCCATCCGCACCACCTTGCTGATGTCGGTCGAGGCCGCCAGAGGGTGCGGAATGGCACCCTGGTCCAGAAGGAGAACCTCATGGCCGCGCCGCTTGATCTCGAGCGCCGCGGTCAAACCGAACACACCGGCACCGACGATGATGACCCTCGCTGAGGACATCGGGCTGGGTTACGGTCCACCAGGAAAGTTCTTGCTGGTAGCGATGCGGTCGAGCTGGCGCAGGTGATGATCCAGATGGCGGGTCATAAAGACCAGCGCCTCGTGGAGGTTAAGCGGACCGGCGACCGGGTGCATAAAACCCGCCGTGCTGAGGGCGCGCTCATCCAGGGTCTCCAGAAAATCCGAGAGTCTCTGTCGAACCCGGTCCCACTCCGGTTCGAGCTCCGTCAGCGACACCTCACCGTCTGGGATCGTGCGCCGTGCCGGGCTCTTGACTCGGAGACCGAGCTTGAGGATCACCCACACCGCCGCGTAACCCAGTCGCTGCGCCAGCCGCCTCGGCTTCGAGGGCCGATCTTTGAGGTGAACCATCGCATCGACCCCCACCTGCTCGGCGATCGCCACGTGCTGAGCGACCTGTATGGGTGTCCACGCCTTGGGCTCCTCGCGGAACGAGCTCTGTGCCTCGCTCATTTCGCGGATGCGGCCGAGCATGCGCTGCCGACGTTCTTCCAGACCGGAGTACAGCTGTTGCAGGACCGGGATCACCAGAACACTCCCCCTAAGACGGAGCACAAAGTTTAGCACCCGGGGGCGGCCACTTCGGGAGAGAATGCGCCAAACGGAGGCTGCCGACGAATGGCGAAGAAACGAAAGAAAGTAACGAAACGCTCCAAAAAGTCCCGTCCCAAGCGCGCTGCGAGAAAACCGCGCATGGCTGGAGGGGCCAAGCGGACCACGAAGAAAATCCGCAAGGTTGCGAAAACGGCCAAGAAGAGGACGACCAAGAAGGCGACCCCAAAAACTCCAAAAAGGGCCGCTGAAAAGCGCTCGGGAGTTGGAGGCGGTACGACCGCCGCCGCCGTCGTAAGGCGGATTCGCACCGAGGCGCGAGGCGTGCACGAGAAGATCCTCGCGCGCAAGACCCCGTCGCTCAAGTTCCCCGTCCGTAGCCTGTCGAATGTCGTCTACCGTCCGGTCAAGGGCTTTTTTCAGATCAAGGGCAAGAAGAAAGAGCGGACGCTCACTGTGGGAACCGTCAAGACATTTGCGCAGACGCTACGCATGATGGCGTTCTCGAAGGAGCTTGTGGAGGCCGACGACATTGCCACCAAGCGAGAGGCCTACTATGTTTCGAAGAACTGGGACGAGTGTCGCTTCAACGAGCAGCCCGAAAGCGACGCGGTGATGGAAGACGTCGAGGCGCTCTTCCGCGTCAACCGCGAGCAGCTCGGGTTTATCCCAGAAGAGAAGGGCGGTGATGTGGCGGGCGAGCTCGTTGTCATCGACTACGATCGTGAAACCGGCGAGGAGCTACGGATCGACTGCACCCGGTTCGGTTCGGGTGCGTACTCGATCCCGATCTCGGTCGAGGGCTTGGGTTTCGAAACGGGTGCCGATTTCATTTTGGCGATCGAGACCGCTGGCATGTTCCAGCGCCTGGTCAAGCATGCCTACTGGCGCAGCGCCAACTGCATCCTGGTCTCCTTGGGTGGCGTTCCGACTCGCGCCTGCCGTCGATTCATCCGCCGGCTCGCCGATGAACGGAGCCTGCCGGTCTATGTCTTTGTCGATGGTGATCCATACGGCTACTCCAACATCTACCGCACCTTGAAAGTCGGTTCGGGCAACGCTGCCCACATGAACGAGTTCTTTTGCGTGCCGCAAGCACGGTTTCTCGGCGTCACCCCGCAGGACATCACCGAGTACGACCTGCCGACCCATCCGTTGAAAGATGTCGACGTCAAACGCGCCAAAGATGCCCTGAAGAACGACCCGTTTGTGCGTCACCACAAGGAGTGGCAACGAGCGATCGAGCAGCAGGTCAAGATGGGTGTCCGCGTCGAGCAGCAGGCGCTCGCCAAACACGGCCTCAACTACGTCATCGACGAGTACCTGCCACGCAAGATGGCCAACAAGAAGGCTTTTCTGCCGTAGGTGCCGGGTAGGTAAAGCGGTGACAGGCTACTCATTTCTCTCTAGCTTAGGTCGGGGGGGCAGGCTCCTCGTGGTACGGCACACCCGGGCGAGGATGCGTGGAAGGTGAAGCATCTCCACCTAGGACGGAAACGAGTACGGCGAGCTTGCGAAATGAGTAGCCTGTCACCGCTTTCCCGCACGAGCGCTTCTTGGGCGAGCTTCTGGGATTTGGCGCGGCGCTTGGGACGGGTGTTCCAAACAGTCCGCTCCAGGACCTCCCCGAGGCGATGCGGACAGTTGTCAGCACGCGTCAGGGCGAAAGCCTCACGCGGCTAAGCTCATGTCCCTCAGTGAGTTAAAGGATTCGAGTTGGGCGAAAACGGTGTTCCAAATCTCTCCCGTTGGGGACACCAGCATTCACCCGACACGAGTCACAGCCGATCGGCACCTGCTGATGCCCGGTGTCGGCTGGCCGGACGCCCTGACGGCGCTATGGTCTTGCGGGTTTTGTTAAACTGCTCGTTACGCGAGCGGCGGCTAGGAAACCGCCGGATCCCAAGTTCAAGCACCCACGAAAGCACGGAGGAAGGTTTTGGACGAAGCGGAACGTTACCGTGCCCTTGTCGAATCCATGCCGGCGCTCGTGTGTCGTTTCCGACCCGACGGCGCGCTTTCCTACGTCAACCGAGCCTATTGCACCTACTTTGGCTGCACCCCCGACGAGCTCGTCGGCCGTGACTTCTTCCGCTTCATCCCGCCACACGATCGGGACCGAGTGCGAGCAAAGTTCGAGGGTCTCTCGGCCACGAAGCCAGAAGTCACTTACGAACACAGAGTCTTCGATTGTGAGGGGCAAGAGCGCTGGCAGCGCTGGACCGATCGTGCTCTGTTCGAAGACGGCGAACTACTCGAGTACCAGTCCATCGGTTACGACGTCACCGCCGAGAGAAAAAGCAAGGACGAACTGCTGCACCTCTCCCGCCATGACCCTCTGACCGGGCTTGCGAACCGTCGAATGTTCGATGAGATACTGAATCAAACTTGGAGACTCGGCGCCCGGGGCAAGAATCGGCTGAGCATCATCATGGGCGACATCGATTTCTTCAAGGCCTACAACGACGCCTTTGGACACCAGGCGGGCGACAAGTGTCTGCGGCAAGTTGCCGCCATATTCTCGACGGCGGTAAGGCGGGACACGGACCTGGCGGCACGCATAGGGGGCGAAGAATTCGCTCTGCTTCTTCCGGTGACGGAGGACGAGGGGGCCAAACGCCTGGCGGAGTCGATTCGGACGGGAGTCTCCGGACTCGCGATGGAGTCGGCCCCCGCTGCGAACAAACCTGTCGTGACCATCAGCCTCGGAGTGGCAGGCCTCATCCCAACCCCGGAAGGAGGCCCGGAGGATTTGATGAACCGAGCTGATCAGGCTCTGTACCGAAGCAAGGAAGAGGGGCGTAATCGGGTGACGATCGATGGGTAGTCCCAGACCTCCCTTGGCCTTCTGCCGGTAGTACGTGCCCTCGGATATTCCAAGCCCTTAACCGTTCGCCAAACCGGGACAGGTCCAGAAAGCAAACACGGGCCGGAGCAGGGTCTCAGATCTCTCCCTTTCCAAGGTGGCTAGTATTCTACGCTCGTCGGTATTGAAGACGTCAAAGGGGAGGTTCATGAGTTACAGGTCTCGCATAGGGCTCTTTCTGTTCGGGTCGGGCTTTTGCGCTCTCGTGTACCAGATCGTGTGGCTCCGTATGCTTCGGCTGGTTTTCGGCGGCTCGACCCCCGCGTCGGCCACTGTGCTGGCCATCTTCATGGCCGGCTTGGGCATCGGCGGTCTACTCCTGGGTCGCCGGAGCGAGGCCTCCGAAAATCCGCTGGGGTTTTACGCTCGTCTCGAGATCGGCATCTCGATCGCCGCCGCTCTGAGCGTCTTCTTGATCGCCGGCGTGCGCGCTCTTTACATCGAACTCGGCGGAACAGCGACTCTCGGGCTGTTCGGCGGCACTCTACTCAGACTGGTTCTGGCCACCTTGGTTTTGGGCATCCCGACCTTTCTGATGGGCGGCACCCTGCCGGCCACCGTCCGCGCCGCCACCACCGGCAAAGACCTCGGCCGCCACACGGTGGGACTTCTCTATGCGATCAATACGATCGGGGCAGTCGCGGGTGCCTGGGTCACGACTTTCTATCTGATCGAGCTTCTCGGCATCCGCCAGACTCTCTGGCTGGCGGCCGCACTCAATCTGCTGATCGCGATCGCGGCACGTTCGCAGGCAAGAGGGAAAGGAATGGCAGAACCGGGCGAAGCCGGTCACGAAGCCGGCGACCGCGGCGAACAGGCGCCAAAGGCGCTTTACCGCATGGTGCTCCTGGCGGCGGCCGGTGTCGGTTTTGTCTTCTTCCTGCTCGAGCTGGTCTGGTATCGAATGATGGGTCCGATCCTGGGCGGGTCGACCTACACCTTCGGGATCGTACTGGCGGTCGCGCTTGCCGGGATCGGACTCGGCGGGTTCCTCTACGGGCTGGCGGCCCAGGGCCGGCGGCCGTCGCCACTGGAGTTCGCAGCAACTTGCAGTCTGGAAGCGCTCGCGGTCGCGATACCGTTCGCGCTTGGGGACCGCCTGGCATTCCTGGCACTCAAACTGCGCGCTCTTTCGATTGCCGGATTCGGAGCTCTGACTCTCGGTTGGACGACGGTAACCCTCTGCGTCGTGTTCCCGGCCGCGGTCATCGCCGGCTATCAGTTTCCCTTGCTGGTCGCCCTACTCGGCAGTGGCCGCAGGCAGATCGCGACCCAGGTCGGACGAACCTATGCTTGGAATACGTTTGGCGCGATCGTCGGCTCGATCGCAGGCGGGTTCGTGCTCCTCCCGTTGCTCACCGCGCCGGTCGCATGGAAGCTCTCGATCTGGATTCTGTGCGGCATCGCCGGTCTGTTCCTTGTCTATGAACTGGGTGGGAAGAGACTTCGCGTGTTGCCTGTCGGATTGGTCGCTCTTGTCGCTTTGGCCCTGACGGCGGCGACCGGGCCGACGGCCTTTTGGCGTCACTCGGGCATCGGCGCAGGCCGGATGCGCCAGGCGATGAGCAGTCCCAACGAACTGCGGGATGTCCGACATGCCTCCAATCGCGGTCTGAACTGGGAAGTCGAAGGAAGGGAAAGCAGCGTCGCGCTCATCGACGGCAGCGGCTTCATCTTCGTCGTCAACGGCAAAGCGGACGGCAGCGCTCGGGTCGACGCTCCGACTCAGGTCATGAGCGGACTCGTGGGCACCGCTCTTCACCCTGACCCGAAAGAGACGCTGGTTGTCGGCCTGGGCACGGGCTCGAGTGCGGGTTGGATGGCCAAGGTCCCGGGGGTCGAGAGTGTCGAGGTCGTCGAGCTCGAACCGGCCATTCTCGACGTGGCCGAGGCCTGCTCGCCGGTCAACGAGGACGTCCTCCGGAATCCCAAAGTCGAGATCGTGATTGCCGACGCCAGAGAGCATCTGCTGACGGTCAAGTCTTCGTATGACGTGATCTTCTCCGAGCCCTCGAATCCTTACCGGGCCGGAATCTCGAGTCTCTTTACCCGGGAGTTTTACCAAGCTGTGCAGAGCCGGCTTTCAGATGACGGCCTTTTCGTCCAGTGGCTGCAAGCCTACGACGTTGACGCTCAGGTCGTCCGCACCGCCTATGCCACGTTGTCCTCGGTTTTTCCCTATGTCGAAACCTGGCAAGTTCACGTAGCCGATCTCCTGTTGATCGGGTCGCAGACACCGATAGACCATTCCGCCGCCAGGCTCGAGAACGTTTTGGGACGCGAGCCTTATGCTCGAGCGCTCAACAATGCCTGGGGTCTTCAAGGGATCGAGGGCTTCTACTCCGGCTTCTTGGCCAACACGGATTTCGCCAAAGCGGTGGCGGATCTGGATCTGGCGGCGATCAACACCGACGATCATCCGGTAATCGAGTTCGGCTTCGCCCGCTCCGTCGGTAAACGGGGCGGCTTCAAGCTCGCCGAGCTGCGTGCTCTCGCGAACGCCCGCGGCCAGGACCGGCCCCCAGGACTCATAGTGGACTGGAATCGAGTCGACGAAGCGCGCGAAGCGCGCAACGTGATGTTCCTCAGCTCACCGGCTCCTATCGACTCCGACGATCCGTCCCGCCAAGCACGCAGTCGAGCGCGCAGAGCTTATGCGAAGCAGAACTTCAAAGCAGCCTTCGACGGTTGGACCGAGCAATCCGACCCTCCGACGCAGCCGGTCGATCGCATCGCATTGACCGAGAGCGCGGCCTATGTGGGTTCGGAGTCGCTACCCGCGCTCTTCGAGGACCTGTCTTCCACCCATCCTGTCGAAGCGGGCCTGGCCAAAGCGCGATGGCATTTGGTTCGTGGGGAGACCGCTGCCGCCGCCCAGTCCTACATAGCAGCTTTAGAACACTATCGGACCAATCCTTGGCCCAATCCCTCCCTGACCAAGCGCGCCCTGAGCATGGCTCATGACCTGAAAGGGCAAGACCCGGAACTGGCACCCGACCTCCTGGCGGCCCTTGCGCAACCATTCTCCGTGCGCATGCACGATCAACAGCGCCTCGGTACGATTCTGAACCTTGTTCTACCCCCAGACCAGGAGATCTGTACGACGACATTCGGCGAATTTGAACCCTTTGTACCCTGGATCGAACCGTTCCTCAGGGCCCGAAGAGACTGCTATTCCCGTTTCGGGCATCCGCTGGCCGCACGCGCCCAAGCTGATCTCGAGTCTTTCTATTCTGCGAGCTCCATCCCATTGTGGCGGGGCCTTAAACCGGAGGAAGAACTCGAGGCCCAGCCGATCGAGACCCGGTCCACCGATCAGGCCTCGGCTTCCGATTGAGATCTCCGGCCGGGAAGCTTCCCAAACCCTTCCTTCCAGAATGCCCGAGGGTAGCCCGACGGATCCTCCTAAAGCGGTGACAGGCGACTCATTTCTCTCGGGGTAAGGCCGGTGACAGGGCTACTTCTGGCGCGGCATACCCAGGTGACGATGCAAGGAAAACGAACCATCGGCACCCAAAACCGAAACGAGCACGGTCATCTTGCGAATCGAGTAGCCTGTCACCATTCTTCCGGGATTCGCCGCCCGTTTTGTAGCGGTCGACCTCTGTGTCGACCGGATCCCTGAAGAACATTCGGGTTATCGGAGTTCGAATCCCGTACGGTCTACCAAGCTCTGGTTTTCGATCTCAAACAAGCACGGTCTAGTAAACGGG
>JAOTZA010000092.1 GCA_029861655.1 Acidobacteriota bacterium
GTCCGCCCCACGGTCCAGGGGCCGCTCGATCGGCCGTGGGCCCCTGTTCTTGTCGGGCTCGAGCTCGTAGTTGGTCGTGAAGAAGGTGGGCAACCGGCTCGAATAGCGCGTGTTGACGATCAAGTAAAGCGTGTCACGTACCCACTGTGTCGGTTTCTGAGCCCCCAACTCGTCGAGCACCAGGACCTCGGCATGGGCCACCGGGTCGAGGACTTCGTGCTTGGACTCGGGCGAGCTTGGATTGAAAGTGGACTGGATCCGGTGTACCAACGACGTGAAATCGACAAAGACACCGTGTAGACGATACGAGGTGATGAGCTCCGTCAGCACCGCCGTGGCAAGATGGGTCTTCCCCACTCCAGGTGGACCGCAAAACAGCAGGCCCTGCTCTGTGTTGTTGGGAACAAAACCGGCCAGATAGCTTCTGCATCGCTCGGCCGCCGTGAGACGGGAATCGCTCTCGCCCGGGCCCCCGTGTTGGATCTTGAAGTTGGCGAGTGTCTTGCCCCTGTAGCGTGCGGGAATGCCCGAACGGGCGAGCAGCCTCGGCACGAGCTCGTCTTGCCGGCAAGGGCACGGACGGGCGCTTCCCGCGCCGCCGTCGGGCTCGAGGATCCAACCCCTACCGCCGCAATCCGAGCAGGTGTTCTGTTGATCTTCGCCCAGCTCCATCGACCGATGTTAGCACCCGAGAAAACAACGGCTCCGTGCCGCCGGCAAGCGGTAAATCACACCTGCGCAGGTGCCTCCGAGAGCTCGGGATCAGGTGATCGTGGGCGGTCCGCCCTCGAACTTCTCGAGCGCGTATCGGCGGTCGACGCCTCTCTTCTTGTCGAGTATGTCGCGCTCGACGATCTCGAGAAGCCGGTCCATCTCGATCTGCATGGACTCGAGCTGCTCGCGCATGTTGAGCACCACCTCGACACCCGCCAGGTTGACTCCCAGATCCCGTGTGAGGGTCAAGATCAACTCAAGGCGACGCAGCGTCTCTTCATCATAGAGCCTCGTGTTGCCGGCACTTCGTTGAGGCTGGATCAACCCCTCCCTCTCGTACAGCCGCAAGGTCTGCGGATGAATTTCGAAACGTTCGGCGACCACACTGATCATCACGTAGCGCCGATCGGTCTTAGCGCTCATCTTCCGGGCTCTTGGTCGGGCGCGGACTCATCGACGGCGATCTGGCGTGAGCCAGCTCCGACCTTGGGCAACCGCACCTCGAGAACTCCCTTTGCCAGCCTGGCCTCTACCCGATCGGAGCGCACATCCTTGTCCAGTTCGAAGACCCGCCGGAATGGGCCACGGCGTCGCTCCATGCGGTGAAAGTTGGACCGGGCAGCCCGGCTTCCAGGCGGGCCGCCGGGCGAGGTTTCGGGCGCTGGACTCCGCCCGGAAAGCACCACCCGACGCTTGTTGACCTCCAGGTCGATCTCGGCACGTTTCACGCCCGGAAGCTCAGCGAAGAGAAGATACTCTTCGCTGCTCTCTAGAAGGTCTACAGGCGGCGACCAGGTGCCGGGGGCAACCTCCTCGCCACCGGCGTACTCCTTCGCGACCAAGGCCTGATCGAGAAACGCCTCGAGCCGCCGCCTCAACCCCTCGAGCTCTCGGAAGTAGGGACCCAAGCTTCTGGGTTCGTTCACGGAGTGTCCTCCTAGTCGCCCTTCAGCAGTGCTAGCCGGTACTTTCGTCCACGTCTACGTACTCGGCATCGATGACTTCCTCGCCATCCCCATCCTCGTCGCTCGAGCCACCGCCATCCGATTCCGGACTCGGACCACCCGCCTCGGCGCCCGCCTGCTTGTACATGGCTTCGGCGATCTTGTGAGACGCCTGGGTCAGCCCTTGAGCCGCCACCTCCATCTCGGAAAGCTGGTCCGACTCGAGCGCCTTCCTGGCGGTTTCGAGCGCTTGCTCGAGCGCACCGCTCTCCTCCTCCGAGAGCTTCTCCTTGTTCTCCTCGTAGGTCTTCTCGGTGGTGTAGATGAGCTGGTCGAGACTGTTGTGCGTTTCGACCGTCTGACGTCGCGTCTTGTCCTCCTCGGCGTGCGAGTCGGCGTCGCTCACCATCCGCTCGATCTCCTCGTCGACCAGCCCGCTCGAGCCGGTGATGGTGATCTTCTGCTCTTTCTGGGTGCCGAGATCCTTCGCCGACACGTTCAGGATCCCATTGGCGTCAATGTCGAACGTCACTTCGACCTGAGGCAGGCCTCGCGGAGCGGCCGGGATACCGACCAGATGGAAGCGACCCAGTGTCCGGTTGTCACTCGCCATCTCGCGCTCGCCTTGGAGCACATGCACTTCGACCGAGGTCTGATTGTCAGCGGCCGTCGAGAAGGTCTCGCTCTTGCGTGTCGGGATCGTCGTGTTGCGATCGATCAGCTTTGTGAAGACGCTTCCCAGGGTCTCGATCCCCAAGGACAGCGGTGTGACATCTAGCAGGAGCATGTCCTTGACGTCGCCGCGCAGAACACCACCCTGGATTGCGGCACCGATGGCGACCACCTCATCCGGGTTGACGCCCTTGTGCGGCTCCTTGCCGAAGAACTCTTGCACTACTTTCTGGATCGCAGGCATCCGCGTCTGTCCACCAACCAGCACGATCTCGTCGATGTCCTTGGCGCTAACGCCGGCATCTTTGAGCGCCTGTTCGCATGGCACGATCGAACGCTCGATCAGATCCTCGATCATTCTCTCCAGCTGGTTTCTGGAGAGCTTGAGATTGAGATGCTTGGGGCCCGAGGCGTCGGCAGTGATGAAAGGCAGGTTGATGTCGGTTTCTTGAGCGCTCGACAACTCGATCTTCGCTTTCTCGGCCGCTTCGCGCAGACGCTGGACTGCCATCGGATCCTGGGACAAATCGATGCCCTGGTCCTTCTTGAACTCGCCCAGAAGCCACTCGATGAGGCGTTGGTCGATGTTGTCGCCACCCAGGTGCGTGTCGCCGTTTGTGGCCTTGACCTCCACAACGCCATCACCCACCTCGAGGATGGAAATGTCGAAGGTGCCGCCACCGAAGTCGTAGACGGCGATCAGTTCGTCCTTCTTCTTGTCGAGACCGTACGCAAGGGCTGCTGCTGTCGGCTCGTTGACCAGACGCTCTACTTTGAGACCGGCGATCTTGCCCGCGTCCTTTGTCGCTTGGCGCTGCGCGTCATTGAAGTAGGCCGGAACGGTGATGACGGCGCGCTCGACCTTGTCTCCCAGAAAATCCTCTGCCGCCTGTTTGAGCTTCTGCAGCACCATCGCCGAGATCTCCTCGGGCGGGTACTTCTTATCGTCGATGACGATCCGTAGAGCCCCGTCGGCCTCGACGACCTCGTAGGGCACCATCTTCATCTCCTCCGAGACCTCGTCGAAACGACGCCCCATGAAGCGCTTGATCGAGTAGACGGTCTTCTCGGGGTTGGTGACCGCCTGTCGCTTGGCCACCTGGCCGACCAGGCGTTCACCGGACTTTGCAAAAGCGACGACCGAGGGCGTCGTCCGGTTGCCCTCCGAGTTGGGCAGAACCTTGGTGTCCGAGCCCTCCATGACGGCGACAACGCTGTTGGTCGTGCCCAAGTCGATTCCAATGATTTTGCTCACTGCTGAATTCTCCTTTGGTGTTGAGGGTTCCAACGGGTTACTCGCCGGAGACCGCATTCAGCCTAGAACTTAAGTGAAGAACAGTCAAGTTCCGGCTTCCCAAGATCTAACAACTACCCACTAAGGTTCTATTCCCGACGCCTCATTCGACGAACCGCCAAATCCCCGGCCGGAGTCTCCGCAGAGCACGGCGCGCGCTACATAGAGATGTCGAGAGGGTGGAGACGAGCCTCAGTTCGCCCCCGCGGAGACTTGGAGGCGCAGAGCCTGATGTCCGTACCACAGCCTTCTAGTCGAGCAGGACCAGCGGTGGGTCGGTGCTTTCGGCCGGCATGCTCAGGAACTCGGGATCGAGGAGGAAGTTGCCGGTGATCGCCGAGGCGAAACTCGTGTCCGCCGCGCCCTCGTCGGGCGACTCCGTTTCGACGAGAAAGCTCGCCGTGGCCGAGGACAGACGCAACCTTGCACCGGACGGATCGAACATGTCCCGCGAGGCCAGAAGCCGAACCGATTCCAACTCACTCATCTCCTCTGGATAGCGACCATTGAGCAGAAAGAACGTCGTCGCCGCCTGCTCGACATTGAAGTGCACCAAACGGCGCCCCTCCTTCTGATAGTCCTTCTGCAGCCCCCCCTGCCAGGGGAACGGAAGCAGAATCCGCGTCGGCTGCATCACCAGCACCACCGCTGCGGCAAGCCACAACCCGACCCCCATCAAACGCCCAGGCCACGGCGGCGTCGAGGCTTTGTCTCTTGATTTCTCTGCTCTCGGCTTCTCTGAGGGTACAGGCGCGGCCTCCGGCACTTCGTCCTCTCGCGACCCTAGCTGGATGTCCTCCACCGGTTCTAGAACGTCTTCTTTGCCGAAGGCCAGGTCGATCCGCGGCTCGACCACCGGTAGCGGCTCCGCTGAAGTGCGCGCTTCGAGGATGCCCTTGCCAGCCCATCGGTGCGCGAGGTGTTGGGCCGTATGAATCGCTACACCGGCTTCAGCACTGGCCCCCGCCAGCGAGCGAACGCCGTCGATAAAACTGAAGAAACGATACGCCTGCGGTCCGTAGTTCTCTCCCGTAGCCTCGAAGAGCGACTCCTCTCCTCCTCGCGAGCCCACTCCGGCCTTGGCAAAGAAAGCCTCTGCGCGTCGGAACACGGTCGCCGGCGCCGGAACTCCGCCTTCGAGCGGGCCACCCGAACCCAGGTCCCTCGTAGCCCGTACGCAGAACTCATCCACCCCGATCGGCTCGAACCCCTCTTCAAAGGCGACTTCCTCGCCTTGATAGAAACGGAACTCGCCTTCTCTCCAGGTCAGCGCCTCGAGACAGAGTCGATAGGTGTGCTCACGAAGCGCCGCCAGGAGCTGTGCCCGCGACAGATACGAACGCTCGATCAAGAGATCGACCACCCGCCCGCCCCCCGCCTGGTACTCGGCTGCAAGACCTGAGAAGTCCTCCCCGCCGATCAGATGGTTTTCGATCAACACCTCGCCGAGCCCCTCTTCCAGCGTCTGGTTCAGCGCGTCCGCGGACACGACATCACCCTTCGACAGCGAGAAAGCGATGATCTCCTCTTCGCCCTGGACGGTCAGGATCCCCGTCTGCTCACCCCTAGCGAGCGCTACCAACGCTTCATAGAGGGCGCCGTCGCGAATCGTGCCTTCCATGCCTACCGATCGCCTTCCCGCTGGCGGGCGGGCGGGCCCTCCGGCCCCCGCAGTCGCAGCCAACGAACGAAAAAGAACAACGCGAGCCCGATCGCCGCCAACCAGCCAAAGATCTGGATCCGCGGGTCGTAGCCCATCGGCAGGCTGTAGCCGAGCCGCATGCACATGGGTAGCGAAGCGAGAAAGACCAGTACCACCAGCGCTGCGATCGCCCGCAGTGAATGGCCCTGCTCCGCCTCGACCACTCCCGGCAAGAAGATCTTGCGCAGAAGCTCAGGCGACCCCTTCCACCATTGCGTAGAGATTCGCCGCGAGCGGTTGCCGGCTTTTCTCCTGATCAGTTGCAACGCCAGCGCCGGCATGATCAGAACGAGCGCCAAGGGCAGGGACAAGGTTCGCCGCCAGGCGGCGGAAAACGAAGGATCGGCCTCGCCGCCTTTCCATGCGTCGAGGAGTTCGTCGCGAATCTCGTCGCGGCGCTGGAACCCACCGGCCGTGGAAATAACCTGCTCCGAAATATCCTGCTTACTCCACTCTAGAACCAAGTCACTCTCGAGCGAACTCGCCCGCTTCAGAACCGGATCCGCCTCCTCGAACCTAAACAGCTCCGAATACGCCCGACTCAAATTGAAAAACGCGGCGGCGCTCGCTTCGGGCCGGGCCGTTGCTTGCCCCAGCACCTTCACGGCGCCTTCGAAATCTCCCTCGTAGAAACGGCAGGTCCCTAGATCCGACAGTGCCGCCGTGTTCGCCGGCTCGCGTGAGAGCACCTCGTCGTACAAGAGACGCGCCCGCTCCCACTGGCGGAGCTTGAGGTGGAGATCGGCAAAAAGGTGTTTCCGGGCGACACTCTCTGGCAGCACCGCGTTGAGCACGGAAAGGTCGGCGAGAAGGGCACCCCCGAACCGCCCGGCTGCGACATTTTCGACGGCGAGAAGCGGCCGCGACAGCCGCAGCCCCATCCGCCGCGTCTGTTCGGTCACCAGGAATGGCAGCGCACCGGCAAAAACCCAGATGCAGATCATGGCAATGCGCTCGCTGCGAGTCCCGTAGCCCCAAAGCAGAACCGACCAGAAGAGAGCCAGCCAAAGTAACCCAGTGGGCAGCAGAATCGGCCACAGAAGAAGAGAGATCGCCAAACCATGTGCCGCCGGGACCGGCAATGAGCGACCCAGGATGTCGAGGATGTCGCGATAGAGAACCTGACCCCGGGTCGCCATTTGGAGACCGACAAACGCCAGCGCTCCGAGCGCCAGGGAGTTGAGGAGCCAGGTCATGAGATTGCTCATCACCACATAACGTTGGAGAGAAAGATGCCGGAGTCGCCCGAATCCGACAAGTTGCCAGCGCATGCGCTTCAGAAATCGACCGTCGAGACCGGCTACGGTAGCTCGAGCAAAGGCCGTCTCTGATCTTCTCGAATCCAGCTCTTCCGCCAGATCCAGACTCCAGGACGCGCGCTCCATCTCGCCTTCCTTGGCAAACTGCACGGCACGAGCCGACGCCGCCAGACTCAGATCGGGAAACCGGCTCAGACCGGCCCGCCGCCCTTCCTCGACAAGCGCCGACGCCGCCCGCTCCACTTCCACGAGCTCACTGGCTTGAACCGTCGTCAGCCATTCCAGCCACCGCTCTTGAAGCCCACCGAGCCTTCTCTGGACCTCGGGGCGCAACGCTATCCCCTCGTCGACCGTCTGCGCCGCCAGCGGCGCCACGACGATCAGCGCCACCAGCGCCAAGAGGAGTTGGTAACTAGGAAGTTTTCTGGACATAGCGGAGCCGCAAACGGTAGAGGAGGTCCTCCATCAAAGCGGATTCCTCGGCGTTCAGATTTCCGGCGGTCTTGGCCTGGATCACCTCGAGCAAATCAATGTGGAACCGCGCCAGCTCGAGATTCTCGGCGGAGGCTCCGTCGGGCAGCTTGGCGTCGCCCAGAAAGAGCGCAATCGGCTCGGCCAGTACCCCAACAAGGTCGAAAAAGGATGGTTCGGAGCCGCGGCCGGGAGCCGCGGGATCCAGAACCGTATCAGGTGGAGCGGGCTGCCACGAGGTCCCCCGACTGGACTCCGGCTTCGGTTCCGGACTCGGCTGGGCGGGCACCTCTTTCTCCGCACTCGCCGGCCGCGACTCATCGTCTGCGGTCTCGGTGGCCGGCTTGTCGAGATGCCGGTAACCCTCTCGCAACTCCCCATCGGGAGTGAAGATACGTTTGTCGGTGACCTTGACACTGCCGTCCGATTCGCTCATCGCACTCTCTCCAGCTCTTCACACCAAGAGATCATCGTAGCAGGGGCGGGTTTTCCCGAACAAGACTTCAGCGGGGTTAGTATCCCGGCGGAGACCGGATGAGCAGCCGTTTAGCGAACCTCGAAAAACTCGTCGACCGCCTGCGCGGCCCGGACGGCTGCCCATGGGATCGGGAGCAGACGCTCGGAGACCTGCGAGCCTATCTCCTCGAAGAGGCGCACGAAACTGCCGCAGCGATCGACAGCGGTGATCGAGACGCTTTGGAAGGCGAGCTTGGGGACTTGGTGTTCCTAGTTGTCTTTGTCGCAGCCCTCGCGCGCGAGGAAGGCGCCTTTGATCTCGACACCGTTCTCGACAGGGTGCACCGGAAGATGGTCGAGCGCCACCCCCATGTCTTCACCTCCGAGAAGCTGCCGGATGCGGATGCCGTGCGCGGGTCCTGGGAGAAGAGAAAGCTCTCGCAGAATAGTGGCTCGCACCTCGAGGGGGTGCCGCCCAGCCTGCCGGCTCTCCTGTGTTCCTATCGCATGACCCAGAAAGCGGCGGGAGTCGGTTTTGACTGGAGCGCCCCCGAGCACGTGCTCGACAAGATCGATGAGGAAGTAGCGGAGCTCCGCGAAGCGCTCGACTCTTCGACACAGCTCAACTCGGACGAGGTCGCGGAAGAAATCGGCGACCTCTTGTTCACGATGGCCAATCTGGCTCGTAAGCTCAAGCTCGACCCCGAGGCTGCGTTGGCCGGCGCCAACCTGAAGTTCAAACGTCGCTTCGAGTACATCGAGACCTCACTCCGGGCACAGGGTCGAGCCCTGGACGAGGCGGACCTCGGTGAACTCGAGGCCCTCTGGCAGAAGGCCAAAGAGAACGGCGAAGGTTAGCAGCGCTAGGCCGCGGCTTCGGCGGCCTCTTCGGCAGCTAGCGGTTCGCTGAGCAACCGCTCGATCGCGCGTCGCATCATCAGCTCGGCGAAGGGGACATCCGCCTCGCTCAGACGGCGGGACACCTCACTCACCACCAGCTTCGGCATCAGCGGGCTGTCGATCGCGGCACCGTCCGGACCCGCGTAGAAGGCATCCGAGAAGTGGATCTCGGCGCCGTTCGACAACGTGATGATCGCCCTGCGGCCTGCGTGGCCGAAGGTGCGTTCCCCCACCAACTCAGCCCCGGCCGCCTGAACCAGAACTGCGGCAAAAACTTCGCTGGCCCCCTGCGAGCTGCGGTCTGTCAGCACGACCATTCTGCCGTTCCACTCGGGTACCTTCTCGTCCGCGAACTCGGTGATCGTGCCTTCGCGCCCGAGCAGCTTCCCAAGGCTTCCCTGAACAAAGTGCGCCGCCGAGCGAAAGGCGCTCTCGGCCGTCCCTCCCGCCGCACCTCGCAGATCAATGAGCATCCGGTCTCGACCGCTCGCCTGAGCGAGAAGTGTTTCGAGCTCTCCCGCGAGCCCCTCCTCGAACCTTGGAATCGTGATGACCACCAAGTCGTCACGAAGCTCGAGGGCCGACCCGTGTCTTTCGAAGGATGCGAGCCGCAGCTGTGATTCCAGCGTCTGGCCACGGCGGAGCGTCTTGAGCTCGAGCTCGGTTCCCGGCTCTCCCGCCAGCAGACTCTCCACTTCCCACAGCGACATCTCACGGGTCGAGCGTCCATCGATCTCCGACAGAATGTCGCCCGCCGCCAGTTCGGCTTCGGCCCCCGGGCTCGAGGGCTCTACCGCCAGAACGTAGGTGATGCCACGTTGTCTGGCAACGGCGACACCACTGTGACTGCGTCCCACCTGACGCGCCGCGTGGTAGACCGCTATCCGTTCCGGAGGCACATAAGTGGCAAGCGGGTCGAGGGCATCCACTGTTCCGTCGAGTGCGCCGGCAAACAGGCCGCCCAGCTCGGTCTCGTCCACATAGTTGCGGCGGATCAAAGACAGCACCTCGGTAAAGACCGAGAGCTGCTTATAAATCGAGTCTTCCTGTTTGTCCTTTCCCTGCGCCAAGGCCCGACTCAAAGTGCCACCGGCGAGCGGCAGCATCAAAGCCAGCGAGCACAGCAACAGGATGGTGCGACCGCGGCCGAAATCACCGGATTGTTTCACGTAGTCTCCACGCCGGCTGGCTTACCGTAACCATTCGAGGGGGTCTTCGGGTCGATCTTCCACTCTGACTTCGAAATACATCCGCGCCCCGGGAACACCGAGCCGCTGGCCGGAAGATACTACATCGTCTTTTTCGACTTCGGCCAACTCGAGACCCGAGTACAAAGTAAAGACTCTACTCGGATGGTGCACCACGACCGTGATTCCGAAGCCCTCGAACTCGGCGGCAAAGACCACGACACCCGGAAAGACAGCGGTCGCCGCGGCTTTGGGAGCCACAGTGAAGGTGACCCCGTCGTGTGGCACCTGGGTCCCGTATCTCGGATCGATCCGCGGACCGAAAGGCGTCAGGACCTCGCCATCGACCGGCCAATCCAGCACACCCCTGAAACGTTGGATCGGTGAGCCGCTTTCGACATCCGGCAATCGCCCGCTCAGAAAACCGATCAGCTCGGTCATTCGCGCCTGACGGCGGAGAAGCTCCCGGCTGCGTTCGGCGAGGCCGGTCTGCTCGCGGTCGAGCGCTTCGACGATCCGCTTCTGGCGCGCGCGGAGTTCCTCAAGCCGCCGTAGTCGCCCGCGCTCGCTTGCGAGCAGTTCCTGGCTGCGCCGCGCTTCCGCCTGCCAGCGCTTGCGACTTTCACGATAGGTGGCCTGGTCACCGCGATAGCGCTCGACGGCAAATGCCTCCCGCCACGAAAGGTAGCGCAAATGCCGGATCGCCGACAAAGCCTGTTCGACCTTTGGCGCCGTCAACACCCAGCGCCACAATCCTCCTCGCGCCAGTCGATACAGCACTACGATGCCCCGCCGGAGCTGCCGTCGCGAAGAGCCCAAACGCTCCTCGGCGAGTTCGAAGGCCACCGCCGCCTCGGCGAGGCGCACTTCGACCAGCCTGCGCTCGGCCCGCACTTCGGCTACACGCTGCACCTGAATGCGGACTTCGAGTCCGAGCCCCTGCAACCGAGCCGCCGAGTCGTCGCGGTCGCGTGAAACCTCCTCGAGCCGCGCCTCGAGCGATTCGATCTCGCGACGGATGTTCTCGAGCGCCCTTTCCCGACTCTCCTGTTGACCGCCGACGGAACCGGCGGACACACCCTGAAGCGGAATCAGAAGCAGCAGTCCGAGGACCGACGCACGTAGCCAAGAGACAGCCGGCAAATCGCTTTCCGGATTTGGCACCCGCCGCCGAACTCTACGACCTACAGCAGATGTACTCGGGGTAGGGTCTTGCCGTTAGAACGAGTCGACCGCCTCTTTCTCATCGTCGTAGATTTCGAAAACCTGGATGAGCTGCGTGATCTGCAAGATATCGCTGACCTTTGGCGGGATCTTCTCCAGCTTG
>JAOTZA010000386.1 GCA_029861655.1 Acidobacteriota bacterium
AGCAGCTCGAAGCCGACCGACGGATGCTGCGGGTGAGGATCAAGAAGCTCAAGAAAGAGCTCACCAAGATCGAGAAGACCCGCGAGATCCAGCGCCGCGGCCGTCGCGATGCGCAACAGGTGGCGCTCGCCGGCTACACCAACGCCGGCAAGTCCACCCTGTTCAACCGCCTCACCCGGGCCAAGGTCAAGGCCGAAGATCGACTCTTCGCGACCCTCGACCCACGTTTGCGCTCGGGGAGTATCGGTAGCAAGGGAAACAAGGGTAGCCAGGGCGGCCGGGGCGGAGGCGAAACCGTCATCTTCAGCGACACCGTCGGTTTTATCCGCAAGCTCCCGCATCACCTCGTCGCCTCCTTCCGTTCGACCCTCGAAGAGGTCGTGCACGCCGAGCTCGTGCTCCACGTCATCGACCGCAGCCATCCGCAGTGGGAAGAACAGACCCAGGTGGCCGAAGAAGTACTCGACGACCTTGGTGTAGAGAAAGGGCGCGTGCTCCGTGTCTTCAACAAACGAGACCTTCTCGAGGGCCCCGTCGCCTATAACGGCTCGGGGGTGTGGATCTCCGCCGTCACCGGCGAAGGCCTCGACGAGCTCAAGAAAGAGATCCGCAGGCGGCTGGGGGTAGGAGAGGAGCCTGCGGCTTCGGTTGAGGCGGCCGACCGAGATTCGGGGACTGGCTCGGGGGTTGGGGAGGGCGGAGGTGCCTGTCCCCGAATCTCGGTGACCTCATGACCTCGGGGGACACCATTCCTTGGTGTCCCCTTCTTCCGCCCGCTCCCGTTGACACCCCTCTCGCCTCGCCGCTACACTCACCGCCCCGCCGACGCGCCCCACCGCGCCGGCCAGAGCCACTACAAGATGGGGCCGTAGCTCAGTTGGGAGAGCGCTTGAATGGCATTCAAGAGGTCGTCGGTTCGATCCCGATCGGCTCCACCAATAGAATCAATGGTTGCTCCTACTCAGGATTGGTCGGATCAAGGCTCTGCGCCTCCTTCAAGAGATCCTCCGCTCGCTCTCGGTCAGGGAGGAGAAAGAACCGGGCGGCGTTGCCGAGGATTTGCGGATCGTGGGCGTGGAACTCGATCTGTTGCAGCCACAGGTTTCTGGCCTGCTCGTAGGAGCCGGTGTCGCGGATGGGGTTGAGCTGCGAGTAGGGGCTGCCCGCCAGAACTTCGACGATTCCGTTTACTCCGAAGATCGCGGACGGATCCGCCCACGGTGCCAACTCGTACACATACTGTTCGATCGGCCTGCGCTTCCTCAGGTCGTAGATGAGGATGCGGGTGAGGCTGCCATTCGTGAACGTGGAGGCAGGCCCGTCCTGGAACAGTGCCCCTTCGCCCGCCGTGATCAGGCTGCGCCCGTCGGGAGTGAGGTTCAGGCTCTCGAACGAGCCCTGGTCACGGAGGGAGGTGGGGAGATCGCGGGTGAGGTCGAGGAGTCGGAATTCGGCCGCTTCGGCTGGTTCCTCGATCCGGACGGCAACAAGGTCGAATTGTGGCAACCTCCTGAGCCGATCGCGGACCGAGGCCCTTGATTGAGTGGCGAACGCGGCCTCGCATTGAAGGAAATTCGGGCACCGAGCGAAGCCAGCCGAGCCCTCCGAACGGGAAGGGACTTCCAGCCGATAAGCGCTGCTTATGGGAACGTGGCCTTCAGGTGACCCGACGGACGGAGCGATGAAGCCTGACCTCGATGTCGCGGCGACTCTCGAATGCGAACCCGAGCTGCTGCGGTATTTGCCGGAGATCCTGCAGGATTTCGACGCATTGGGCAGTGACCCGCCCCGCCTGATCGAGCTGCTCGAGACCCAGGGCGTGGCAGACGAAATTCGCACGGGTCTCGACATCTGCAGCGGCAAGGGCGCGACTTCGATCGCACTGGCGAAGCGCTTCGGCATGCACATCGACGGCATCGATGCGATCGGTGCGTTTGTCGAATCCGCCAGAGCGGCCGCGACCAACGCGGGGGTTGACGAGCTGTGTCGCTTCACCACAGGTGACCTCTGCGCCGCCGTGACGCGGGCGGGCAGCTACGACCTGGTGGTCTTTAGCTCCGTCGGTCCAATTCTCGGCGGGATCACGAAGACCGTCGCCCACCTGATGATGCCCCTGCGCAGTCTCGGCTGGATCCTCATCGAAGACAGCGTCCTGCTACCGGGCGCCCCTGTGCGGCCCGGCTTCGAAGCCCACGCGGAGCTCGACGAAACGCGAAGGCGCATCGAGAAGTCGGGTGCAGGGATCGTGGCTATGTGCAAGTTTGGCAGCGAGGCGCAGAGGAACGACGCCGACATGTCGCGGATTGTTCGCCGCGCCGCCGCCCTGGTTGCACGTCGACCGGACCTCGCCGATCTGGTAGCGCGTTACGTGGAGCGACAACGGGAGGAGTGCGACTTTCTGGAACGGTGGACGCAAGACGTCACCTGGCTGCTTCGAAAGCCTAACGCTTGAGAGGAGGAGAGAGGACGGAATCGGCGGCCGCGAACTAGCGGTCGAACCATGGCGACGAGGCTCGAACGACCTCGAAGACGCGACGAACCATCACGTCCGATATGGCGGTCGTCACGGTCGACCGGATCCTCCCGCAGCCAATGCCGCCGGAAAAAACCGCGGGATTTCTCCAACGAGAGCAACAAAAACCCCTCGAGTCCCGCGAGCCTACTTGACCGCCTCGCAAATCCGGTAGGGGGGCAGATTGCGCAGGTCGACGTCACAGCGGACCTCGGAGAAACACCGATCGAGATGAGTGCGCAGGAAACGACGCGCTTGATAGAACATCTGGTAGGTCACGAAACTGCCACCGTCGGTCAGTGCGGCGTGCGTGTCGGCGACAATGCCGAGCGCCGTTTCTGGATCGAACCAGAAGAATGGAATCCCGGAGAGGACGTAGTCGGCCG
>JAOTZA010000387.1 GCA_029861655.1 Acidobacteriota bacterium
AACAACACCCGCTCTCCGGCCCGGTAGTCGTCCGACTCCGACTCGAGGACGGTGCCCGAAAGATCGATTCCCGGCACCAGCGGCCATTGACGGACGATCTTCCCTTTTCCGGTGACCGCCAGCGCGTCTTTGTAATTGACCGTGGAGTACTCAACAGCAACCAGCACCTCGCCCGCCGGCAGGTCGCCATCACTCAGTTGCTCGATGTCGGCGACGGTCTTCTGGTCCTCATCCTGCCGCAGCAGCAGCGCGTTGAAGGTCGAATCGCTCATGCATGTCCTCCGTTGCTGTTGTCCGATCGAGCCAGCAGGTTTTCAGCCAGGCCGCCAGCTAGGCCGGCACCGACACGGGAGCTCTTCGCTTGTCGATCAGCTTGGTGAGCTCCTCTCGATCGGGATCGAGCAGCTCCTCTACTCCCTTTGCGTCCACGTTGGCCACGATGATGTGGCCGACCTCGCTGTGGACATCCGTGAACAGACCGTGCGTCTTCATCTTCTGGGTCTGGTACTGGTTGTCCTCGGTCGGGCTCACATAGTGGACCGAGCCGATCTTGTATCGATGGATCAGGAAAAGATGAACCAGGGTCATCAGCCGCCTCTTGCGTAGCGCCTTTTCGAAGGTGTTCTGGTCGCGGACCGAGAGAATGTTCCGGCCTCGCCGATCCTGGATCACCGCGAAGACAACGTTGGCCACCTTCCCCCCGTTCTCATCGAGGATCCCCAGCTCCAGAAGCTCGGAGCCGGCCGTATGAGGTCGCAGCTCCACGTGCAACGGCTCTAGCTCGTAATGCGAGGTCCACATGCCGATCCACTCCATGAGCAGAGCTCGCGGCACTTCGGTCTGAACCAGGTGCTGGAACTGTGTCGAGCCCTTGCCCATCGCCTTGGTGGTCGCGGTGCGGCCGGACGAAGCCATGAGCGCTCCGTCGAGCCGCTTGCCACCGACCAGTGTCTGCGGCGTCTTGTAGGGAGACTGCACCAGCCGGAATTTACGCTGCAGACGGGCCAGCGAAAGCATGCCGTCCTCGCGTAAGGCGGTCGCAAACTCCTCCGCCGCCAGACCGTCGATCTGGTGACCGCCATAGGTGATGAAGTTGAAGACGAACCCGAGCTTGCCCAACTCCGCGGGGAACTTCTTCATCTCGTCTTCGCTCAACCCGGTCGTATCCCAGTTGAATGAGGGTGACAGGTTGTAGGCCAGCATCTGGTCGGGGAACTCGGCGTGAATCGCAGCGGCGAAACGCTTCGCATCCTCGAGATCCGCCGTCTTGGTTTCCATCCACAGGAGGTCCGAGAAGGGCGCCACGGCGAGAGACTTGGCGATGGCGTAGTCGATGCCGCCGAGGATCTGGTAGAAGCCCTCGGGTGTTTTCGAGAGCTCACAGTCCCAGATGATGTTGATGCCGAGTGACTTCGCCTTCTTTCTCGCCGCGTAGAAAGAGGCCATGCACGAGAAGTCCAGCCACTCCTCGACGCTCATGTCGAAACGCTCCCCCTCGCTGCCGCGAAACTCGATCACGTCGGCTATGGCCCGGCCGTAGGTCTTGAGCCCCGCCTCGGCCTGCCAGAGGTCGAGGTAAGCCGTCACGACCTCGTCGAGCATCGCATCGACGTTCCCCTCTCCGGTCTCGAGGAAGGCGCCGGCAGCGTCCGCGATTAGTTTCGACAAACCGGTTCGATTCAGCCAGTCGGTTGTCGCCTCGTACTCGGCGTCCGACATCTCGAAGAGCAGATGCCCCCTAATCTGTTCGACACCGAGCTCGAAGAACCTTCGGGAGATGGCGACAAAACCGGCCTTGTAGCTCGGCAATTCGACATGGGTCGCGCCGAGAATGAAGGGGTGGTCCCGCTCGTCTGAACGGCTTTCGAGAAAGGTGGCGGATTCAGCATCCGTGCGAGCGACGATCAGTCCCGGCACCCCCATGATGTCGAGCTGAAACCGCGCCGCATTGAGCCGTTTGATCTGCTCATCGACGGGGACCAGGACCTTGCCGCCCTGGTGACCGCATTTCTTCGCACCTGGCTTCTGGTCCTCGATGTGATACCCGGGAACCCCCACCTCCACAAACCGGCGGATCAGGTTCCGCACGTGCGCGTCGCCCCCGTGCCCGGTATCGGCGTCGGCAATGATGAAGGGCCGGTAGTCGCTCTTGGGTGCGGCCTGCCGCTCCTCCTCGCTCATCCGGGAACGGGCGAAGTAATCGTTCTTGTCGGCCGTCAGAAGCGCACGGACGATCGGTGCCGCCTCCTCGGGCACCGCGTTCAGGGGATAGCTCGCCAGATCGGCGCCCGGATCCTCCGAAACCGAGCCCTTTGCCGAAGTCGCCCAGCCGCCAAGATAGATCCCCTCGATGCCCTGCCGCTTCATGCTCACCGCCTGGCCCGGGGAATAGGGGCCAAACGTGGTGATCTGCTCTCGTCGCTCGAACAGCTCGCGCAGACGCTCGAAGAATCCCTCGGCTGCCTGCCGGGCGATCGGGTAGTCGTTGTCGATCGTTCCCTGTTGCTCAGCCACCTGGCGTGGCGTGTAGAGCCGCAGAATGCCATCGAATCTCGGGCTCGACATCCATCCTTTGACCCGGTCGATTCTGCTCTCGAGTGAACTCATGACCTCTTACTCCTCGTCTGCATTATTCACGACCTCCGTCTCCCTGTAACGATCCGCCCCCGGGGTTTCTGTAGCGGTCGACCTCCGTGTCGACCGAACCCCTCCAAGAACCGTCGAGACCATCGGCGATGGCTCGACCACAACATCCGGCAAGAAGGTTCATTGCGACCGGCCCCACTCACCGCTCTGAGCAGCGAAGCTCAGGTTCTCGGTGATCCGCGTACCGTCCCGGTGAAAAGCCTCCATATAGCGCTCGATCCGTGCTCCGGCAGTCTTCAAGTCCTCGACA
>JAOTZA010000388.1 GCA_029861655.1 Acidobacteriota bacterium
CAGCGCCTGACCATCGGTCCGTGGACCCACACCGTCGGGTTCAGCACCGAGTTTCACCTGGCGGAGATGCTCCGCTGGTTCGACTACTACTTGAAAGACATCGACAACGGCATCGCAGACGAAGCGCCGATCCACTACTACGTCATGCTCGGCAACAACACCGTGCCCGAGAGCTCGGGCCAGTTCATGAGCCGCGACGAGCAGGACGCGGAGAACCCGGACCACTGGATCGCCGCCAGCAACTGGCCGCCGCGGGTCGCCGACTCCACCTACTACCTCTCGGCCGGCCGCTCGGGGACCGTCGAGTCGGTCAACGACGGCAAGCTCCTGACCCGCAAGCCCAAGAAGAAGAAAGGAAGCGATGACCATCGGGTCGACTTCACCTCGCGGATGGGTTCCTTCTCGCGCTGGATGGACGGCTATGGGGAGGAGAGAGCCGACCGGCCCGGGACTACCTTCTTCGACGAGCGAACCGCCGAGGACCAGAAGGCGCTCACCTACACCTCACCGCCACTTGCGAGCGACCTCGTGATCCTGGGCTACCCGGTGGTCCACCTGTGGGTGACCTCGACCGCCAAGGACGGCGACTTCTTCGTCTACCTCGAAGAAGTGGACGCCGAGGGGCGGGCCCATTACGTCACCGAGGGGGTTCTCAGGGCCTCCTTTCGAGCTCTGGAGAAACCCACCTGGAAGAACTTCGCCCTCCCCTTTCATCGCTGCTTCAAGAAGGACCGGGCCAAGAAGCTCCCGAAGACCCCCGTCGAGCTGGTCTTCGATCTCATGGGCACCGCGATCCTGATCGACGAAGGTCATCGCATCCGCATCACCGTGGCCGGCGCCGACCACGAGAACTTCGCGCTCTACCCCAAGCCCAAGAAGGGACGCCCGACCATCACCCTTCACCGCAACCGCGAGCACCGGTCGTCTATCGAACTGCCGGTGGTTGATTGACGGGGAATTCGGGGACTGTCCCGGGCGGGTGTGTGGGTGGATGTGCCTGTCCCCGAATTCCGTCCTACGCCCCTTCGCCGAACGCCAGCATGAAGCCCCGGAACGGCTCCTCGAACGGGTTCCAGAACTCGTGCGCCACTCCGGCCGGAATCATCACCGCCTCGCCGCCCTCGATGTCGACCTCGCGCCCGCCGATCTTCGCCTTGCCGCGGCCGTCGATCCAGATCAGCATCGAGGGGAACGGATTGGTCTTGTCTTCCTCTTCGGCGTTGGCGTGCTGCCCCGGCCCGAGGTTCACCCAGGCGCTACGGAAGCCCGGCTGGTAGAAGAGGATGCCGACCTCGGCGCCGTGACGGGGCAGCGTCGCCATCTCGCCAAAGCGGAAGATCTCCGGGTTGCCGCGCTTCCAGAAGTGAAACGCGGTGCGAAAGATCGTCGCCATCTCCCCCGGACCCGGCGCGAACCCCTCCATGGCATCGACGCTCATCAAGCGCTCGGCCCGGCTGCCCGACAGCGCCGTCCCCGGGGTCATCTCGCCGCTGTCCATACTGGCGAGCGTGTGAGTGTCGGTCTTGAAGTAAAAGCTCGGCGTCTCCGGAGATCCCTCGCCGAGGGCGACACGGTGCGCCCGGCCGTCCTCGCCGGGTTCGGCGGTGATGTTCCACCACTCCTCACCGATCAGGACGCCGAAAGCGAGCGGCGCCGCCAGCGTAGGATCGTGGGCAAAGTCGTCGACCCAGCGCTGGAGCATTCCCTGGACGCTGCTTTCCTCGACCAGGTCGGCCACCCTCTCCCCCTCAGCTGCTCTAGAGACGCCGGGCGCCGCGACGGCGGCGAGCGCAACGACGCTCGCCATCAGGTGAATCGATCTCGATGTCGTTCTTCTCATGCGTTTCCTCCGCTTTCTCGCGCAGGCGAATCCGACGACGCGAGCCCGCGCAGAACGAACTCGCGATAGTGCTTGACATAGGCCGCCCAGGTCGGGCTCGGCGCGGGCGACCGCCCCTCGCGCTCGAGGTGCTCGCGCAACGGAGCGGTGAGCGCGAACCAGACCAGGCCACCGACCAGTCCGATGTGAGTGGCGTGCGGATCAACGGCGCGGAACTCGCCTCGGGCAACGCCCTGCACCAGCACTTCCCGCACCAGGCCGAAGAAGCCGAAGAACTCCTCTTCCACCTCGGGCTCGAGATGCCGCCCGGCGTCGAGCAGTTCGCGCGACAGCATCTTCAGAAAGAGCGGCCTCTCCTCGGCGAGCCGGCCCAGAGCCTCGACGAAGGCCGCCAGGCGCTCGGCGGAGGAGCCGCCCGAGCCGACCGCTTCGGAGAACCGCGCCCGGGCCCCACGGATGTCCTCGAGCAGAATCTCGGTGAAGAGTCCCTGCTTGCCCCCAAAGTGGTAGCTGATCATCGCCTTGTTCAAGGCGGCTCGTGCTCCGATCTCTCGCGTCCTGGCACCTTCGAATCCGTACTCGGCGAACACCTCGCGCCCCACCTGCTTCAAAACCTTCCGGCTCCTCTCCGGGTCCCGGATCTGCGTTGCGGCGTCCATTTCCTGGCCTCGGGACCCATACTATCCAACCGGTTGGTTAATACGCAAACGGCGGCGATGAGTTTCGCCTTTTGGTGAACTCAGCTGGCTGGCCGCTGACTGCTGGGCTACCGGTAGCTGCGCCACGGTGAGGGCCCTTGACACGGGCGGTAATGCGGCGTAACATTCTACAATGACAGCCTCTTCCACCGCCACCCAGTTCCCAATTGATCCCTCCCGACCCGCCGGTCCTTCCGCGCCCGTCCCCGACCCAGTCCCCGACCTCGCCCAGCTCGGAGACCGGATCGCCGAGCTCTCGGCCCACATCCAGGCTGCCACCTACCGGCTGTTGACCCTCATCCGCGAGTTCGACCGCCACGAGGGCTGGTGCGACCATCGAGCCCGCTCCTGCG
>JAOTZA010000093.1 GCA_029861655.1 Acidobacteriota bacterium
TCAAGCGTTGTCTCTCGTCGACACTCTCGTCGTTTCTGCGGACGTGGATTCCTGCTTGAGCCTGCGAGCCGGGCCTTCGAAGAAAGAGCGGGCGGTTGACTGTCTCGCCGCGGGCACCAGAGCATCGGCAGTCGATGCGGTGGCTGACTGGATCTTGGTCCGCCTGCGAGACGACCGACGTGGCTGGGTGTCGGCTGCCTATCTCGAGCCTGCATCTTCACGTGAACTGCGCGAGACACGTGAGGCGGAGAGCCGGTCGAGAGCGGCTGCGGTGGAGGCCGAGCGAAGTTCGGCCGCTGCGACCACGGCGCAGCAGCAAAGCGATGCCGAAAGAGCGCGACTCAGCGACGCCCTCGAGGCCTCCCGCGCCGAGACCGCGGCGATGAGGACCCAATTCGGAATACGCATCTCTGAGCTGGACGGAGCGTTGAAGCAGGTGCGCGCCGAAAACGAGCAGCTGAAAGCGGAGGTGGGTGAAAAGCGGCTAGCGGCTCTGTCGCTTCTGGGCGATGATGAGGTGACGGTTCTAGCCGAACCCTGTCTCCGCCTGCGGGCTGCGGCGAGCGTAGAGGGACGGCAGATCGACTGCCTGGCGAAGGGGACGCGCGCCCGCGTAGTCGACCTGCTCGAGGGTTGGACGCGCCTCGAGCTAGCCGATGGTCGGGTTGGGTGGACCTCGGCCGGATTTCTCGAGCCGGTGAGACGAGAAGAGGAGCGCAAGTCTGCTGCTCGGCTGGTCGTAGTGGAGGAAGCCCATCGCAACCTCGAAAAGGACACTCAAAGCCTGAAGGCCGAACGAGACGATCTTGACCGGAAGTTGACGAATCTGCGGTTGGAGAGTGCGCGGTTCGAAGCCGAGTTGGCAAGCCTCCGTCAGGCGGAGGGCCGCGCAACGGCTCTCGAAGGCGAGCTCGCGACGGCTCGTGAGACCTTGTCGGCGACCGAGAAAGGCGGAACCGAGCTTCGGGCCCGGCTCTTGGAGCTCGAAACGGAGCGCGATCAGCTTCGAGGGACACTGGAGAGAGAGAAGAGCCAGGGGGCTGAGGCGGTCGCAACTCTGGCAGAGGCGCGGAGTGAGACCGAGTCGGCGCGCAGCGAAGCCTCGATGTTGCGTGAGCGCGTTGCCGAACTGGAGTCGATGTCGAGCGCGAGTGCTGAACTCGAGCAGCAGCTCGAAACAATGCGCAATCAGCTTGCCGCCAGTGAAGACGGTCGCCAGAAGCAGGCTGCTCTCATCGAGGAGATAGAAAGGGCTCGTGGAGAGTTGGCGGTTCGACTCGAGGTCATCGACAGCGAGCGTCAGACGTTGGCATCGCGTACCGAGGCCGCCGAGATCGAGCGGGCGGCGGCCGCCGCGGCGTTGACCGCGGCGCGGCACGAGTTGGCCCGCGTCGAGGAAGTGGAAAGACCCGCCGCGATCGAATCCGAGGACCTAGAGGTCCCCTCCGAGGTCGCGGAGGTGGCTGCGTCGATGGAGCGCGCACCCGACGTTGGGGACCTGGAGGCTGTAGCGCGGGCCTGGGCCGCTGCGTGGTCGGAGCAGCGGGTCGCCGACTACCTTTACTTCTACTCCAGCGACTTTCTGCCTGCGAACGGCATGAGTCGGTCGGCCTGGGAAGATCTCCGTCGCCGTCGCGTTTCGGCGCCGGAATCGATCGAGGTCGAGCTTTCAGATCTGACGGTGCGGATCGATGCGAACGGGGACGCCTCGGTGACGTTTTCGCAAGCCTACCGGTCCAACACGTTCGCGGACCAGGTGCTCAAGACCCTGGAACTGGTCCGCGAAGACGGCCTGTGGAAGATCCGCTCGGAGCAAACGCAATAGCGTTCGTGAGCGGTTCGGCCGCGCGCCGCAGTCGTCGATGCTGGAACAGTTCGCCGTCTCCGAAGCCGAGGCGGCGGTAGTAGCCCCGGGTTCCAATCGCCGATATGACGGCCAGGTCTTCGTAGCCGGCGGCCGTTGCGATCTGCACGGCGCGCTCGGTGAGACGTCGTCCCAACCCGGAGTGCTGGGAGCGGCCCTTGTGCCGGGAGCCGAGGGCGGTCAGCAGGCCGTAAACGTGAACCTCTCGGATCATGGCACTGCGCGAAAGCTCGGCCAGCGTTGGCTCATTCGGGAGGCTCAGTCGCAGAAATCCCGCCAGGTGATCGGATGGTGTCGCGTATTGAAGAAAAACCTCGCGTCCGCCGGAGGTCTCGTAGACGGTTTCGCGTAGTTCGAGATTCTGGGCGTCCACTTCCTCACTGCGGATCTCGCGGCTCCGGATGTCGCGCGAGGCCAGGCCACGTTCTCTGAGCGCTTCTTCGGCGAGTTCGCGGAAGTTCGTCAGTCGGTTTCCGGCGACGATGTCGGTGCCTGGGATGTCCCGGATGATCCGAGTCAGGCGGCAGTACTCCGGTGTGCGAATGAGGCACGCCGTCAAGACCTCGAGCAGCTCTTCGCGTGTGTACGGACGCCAGAGCCCGGCCTCGAAGTAGGACATCAACTCGGCGCTCTCGATCAGGCTGCAAGGGTAGATCTTGAGCTCATCGGGGCGCAGGCTGGGATCGGCGAAGAGGCGTTCGAAGTCTTCTATGTCCCGTTTCGGCGAGGAGCCGTAGAGATTCGGCATCCAGTGAGCGTGGATCTTGAAGCCCACGGTGCGGAGAATTTCGACGGCCCTGCGCGTTGTGGCCACGTCGTGGCCGCGGTGGTTGAGCCGCAGGACCTTGTCGTCCAGGCTTTGAAACCCGATCTGGACTTTGGTGGCGCCGAGCCGCCTCATGCGCACGGCTTCAGCGAGGCTGAGATGGTCCGGGCGCGTTTCGACGACAAGGCCGACACACCTCGAGTCCGCGGTCTCGTTCAGCGTCTGGGCGGCCGCCAGCTGGGTCCAGCTCCGGGTCTCACTATCCTCGCCGGCGCTACCGGCGAACTCCGAGACGATCTGGTTGTAGCTCTTGGTAACGCTGCGGCCGTCGATTCGCTCGTCGAGCCGGCGGAAGTCGATCGCGGGTTCCTGGCCGTCGTCGAGCGCCGGTGGACCCGATTGGGCGATGATCGCCGAGAAGTCGTTCATCGCGTCAAAACAACGGGTGACGAACCAGATCTGGTACTCCTCGCGGTAGGACGACCAGGTCCCGCCCAGGATGATGAGCTCGACCTTGTCGATCCGATGAGCGTTGTGGTGAAAAGCGACCAGTCGCCAGAGCGTCTGTCGGTAGGGGTCGAACTGATGTCGCGCTGCTCTTTGGGCGCCGGGTTCGTCCGACAGATAGCTCTTGGGCATGCGGACATCGCTGGGGCAGAAGATGCAACGTCCGGGGCAGGGATAGGGTTTGGTCAGGACGGTGACCGGGGCCACCCCTGAGAGTGTTCGCACCGGCTTGGATCGCAGCCGGTCGAGAAACGCCTCTCCGTCGAAGATCCAGTCGGTCTTGGCTTCTAGGAAGCGAAAACCACGTACGATCTCACTCTTTGAGAACAGACCCCGCCCGTCTTTGGGATACTGCCTGAGAATCCGTTGCAGGCTCTCGGCGTCGATTTCATCGAGCGCCGCGAGCTCCTGGATGAGAGGGATGAGTTCTTTCTCATACCGGGCGGGTTCGAAGGCGAAGCGGTCGGAGCTCATCGATGCTTCGGTCCCGAACCAAGAGCAGTGCTGTGAACAGGAAAACGATCGATGCTCTCGAGGCGATCAACCGCCGCTTCTACCGGCTGCACTCTCGCGAGTTCTCGGCGACCCGGTCGCGTCCATGGCCGGGGTGGCAACTCGTGTTGGATTCGTTTCGACGTCATGGTCGCGCACTCGGGAGTGAACATCGCGACCCTATTGTAGATTCACTTACTCCGTTCGAGGTTCTGGACGCCGGTTGCGGCAACGGGCGCTTCGCCAGGTTTCTCGGCTCCGACGGCGAGAACGGTGTCCGGTACCTGGGTGCCGATGCGAGTCTGGCGCTCGTCGCTGAAGCCCGTCAGGCCGGCGCGCAGCGTCCCCGCCTCGAGGCCTCGTGGGTAGTGGCTGATCTCTGTGGTTCGGAGACGAGATCGTGGCCGCTTGGCGGACGCACCGGGGTCGCGCGGACCGCCGTGGTGTTTGGCGTTCTCCACCACGTGGCGGCTTTCGATCGGCGGCTGGCCCTGCTTTCCAGTCTCGGGTCGACACTCGAACCGGGAGGCTTGCTGGCGGTGTCCTTCTGGCAGTTCGGTGGCCGCCGACGCTTTCTCAAACGAACCATCCCATGGGAGGAGTACAACAGGAGGACCGCTGATTCAGTCGACGTCGGTGAACTCGAGGCCGGCGACAGTCTGCTCGTCTGGGGCGAGAAGGGAGACACGAACGAGCGACTTCGCTACTGTCACTATGCCGACCCGGAGGAATCGGCGGAGCTGGCTGCGGCGACCGGTCTCGAGTTGGTTGAGACTTTCGAAGCGGATGGCCGTGGGGATGATCTGAATCTCTACTATGTGCTACGGAGACCCAGCTCGATCTGAGCGGAGCGCGGTAGAAGAAGATGGGCGAGCGGGTAGAGCTCGAGGCCGAAAGGAAGATAGCCGAGATATCCCAGGAGTGGCATCTCGAAGACGTGGGCGAAGTCGAAAAACGGGATGCGATAGACCCACTTCGGGTACGAGTAGAGATTCCATAGCTCCCAAAAGAAGCCACAGACCAGCGCGCCGAGCGCCAGTGAGACCGCCGGTCGCCAATCTCCACGCGAGAGAGAGCGGAGCAGCGATTTTCTACCGGTCAGGAAGGCGAGAGGATCGAGAAGAAACAACAGTGCCAGCCAGGTGAGGGGGAAAAACAGATGTGGCCAGGTGAGAAGGAAGGCGAGCATCGAGCCGCCGATCGCGACGTAGGTCGAGAGCCAGGCAGTGCTCGATGGGAGTTTTGGCCCGGGGGCCATCCGTGCTACCCAGTTCAGCGAACGTATGAGCAATGCGGTTTCGAAAACTGCCGGGATGACGATCGAGAAGTTGAGAGTGGACCAGAGGAGGAACGCGGTATCGGAAAACTCGGCGCGGCCGAGATAGATCCAGTTTCCGAGCCGCCGATTCAGAAGCTCAAAGAGCCACCAGGCAGGGGCGGAGGCCACAAACAAGAGGCAGAAACTGCTTCGAGACCGTTCCCACGGCGACGAATCGGTTCGGTGGGCGACCAGCGAGTCGACCATCAAGATGTAGCCCAGCCAGAGAGGAAAGAAAAGAAAGTGGGTTCGGAGACCGGGAAGAATCCAGCTGAGCGGCCAGCACGTTGCGACCAGGAGTGCCCCCAGCCAGCCGCGATACGAACGGGAAGTCGGTCCCGGGGTTGCCTTCGAGCCCGACTTCAAGATGGATCCAAAGACGCGTCAGAGAGCCGTGTTCAAGAACTCGGTCGCCAGGAGCGGGCCGGTACCGGCATCCTCGTGTTTGAAGAAAACAAAGGCTCGGTTCCAGTCGAGTTGTTGCAGCCGATAGACCCAACTCGTGAGTGTCTTCTTGTTGTAGCCGTTGCGGCGTAGACGCAGGTATCCCCAATCGGCGGTTGCGACGAGCGGCGGCTCGCCGTCCTCGGTGTCGGCCAGACATAGGGCCGCGTTGGAGCGCCCGAGCGCCGAGTAGACCTCTTCGTCGAACCATGAAGCATGGCGGAACTCAAAGGCTTTGGCGGGTTCCTTGGGCAGGTGGCTTAGAAACGCCCGCAGGCGGTCTACGTCCTTTTTCATGTTGGGCGGCAGTTGAAACAGCAAGGCTCCGAGCTTCTCGCCAAGGGACGCGGCGGTTTCGAGCAGGTAATCGGTCTCTTCTTCGGTCCCCTTGAGACGCTTGAAGTGAGTGATGCGACGAGATGCTTTGAGGACAAAACGGAAATCCGCCGGCACCTGCTCGGCCCAGTTCTCGAGGACCGACGGCTTTGGCATGCGGTAGAAAGTGTTGTTGATCTCGACAGCGGGCAGGTGCTTGGCGTAGAAGGCGAGCATCTGCTTGGCCGGGAGCTTCTCCGGGTAGAAGGGACCCTTCCACTCCTTGTAGCTGTAACCGCTGGTGCCGGCGAGAATCCGCATTTAAAGGTTGGGGCAGCTTAGCAGGCAGGGCCGCGAGCGGATGTTCTTTCGGCGGCTCTGTCCTCCCGATCGAGTCGCGGGGCCCCGGCTACGGGCCGGCTTCCCGCGGTGCTCGCCGAGCCTGTGCGCCGCGGGAGCCCTCCGGCCCGGCCTCCCCGCGACGAGAACACAGAGCGGTTCTCTACGGACGCAGCCGGATGAGGATGCGTGCCGCCAGGGCGGCCCGACCGGAGACTCCACCAGGGACGTCTGACCGAGCGCATGCCAAAGTCCGAGGGAATGGATGCTGTTCCGGCGCGAGGGAAGCCGAGGCGCGAGCCTTTGGGTCACCGGAGTCCGAGTAGCTGGCGCCGTCCCCTGCCGAGACTTCGGTCGAGCCGTCAAGGCTCGCGCACCCTTTCCAGCCGGGCGTTCGACCGGGCGGCCGCATGCCGCCGGCAACCGGTCAGCCGAGAGAGCTCAGGATCGCCGTTCGAGCCGCGCCAGCCTTTTTTCGATCGCCAGGAGTGTGTGCAGGATCAAGACGTGAGTCTTCTTGGCGTCGATCCCGACCGGGCTGTCGTCGCTGGCGATCAGCTTCTCGATTCGCGCGTAGTCTTCAGATGATATCTCTATTTCCATGGGGAGAGTTTGCCACAGTCTAGAATTGCTTTCCTGGGTTGCGTTTCGATCTGCAACTCGGCGCGGATCGACTCGCAGAGGTGACCATGAGAAAACGAGCTGCGCAGTGTGGACTGGCGATGGGTGCGATCGTCACTGGAGCCATAGTGTCCGCGCCGGTTCCGTCTCTTGCCGCCTCCTTTGTCAATTTCGAAACGCCGACGGTCCATCCCCTGGATCTTAGTCCTGACTCGAACACCCTGGCGGCGGTCAACACCGCCGGCAATCGGCTGCTGCTTTTCGACGTCTCGAGCGGCATTCCGCGGGCGGTCGGATCCGTCTCGGTGGGTCTCGAGCCGGTGTCGGTTCGATTCTTTTCGCGAGACGAAGCGTGGGTGGTCAACCAGATCTCGGACAGCGTTTCCGTTGTGGACATCCCGACCGGGCGAGTGCGCGCGACGCTCCAGACCGACGACGAGCCGGCCGACGTCATTTTCGCGGGCAAGCCACGTCGAGCTTTTGTCTCGTGTTCGCAGGCCAACACGGTTTTGGTGTTCGATCCCGACAGGCTCGGCGCCAACCCCAAGCGGATCGCGATCGGCGGAGAAGACCCCCGTTCCCTGGCGGTAAGCCCGGACGGCAAGACGGTCTATGTCGGGATTTTCGAATCCGGTAATCGCTCGACGGTTCTTGCGGGCGGTTTCGAAGTGGCCGAGCAGGACAATCGACCCACAATACCCCGCAACGTAGTCAGTGACCCTGCGGGACCCTATGGTGGGCAGAATCCACCCTCCAACAGCAGCGCGGGATTCTCGCCGGCTATCGCCTCGAATCTCCCGACACCGCCACCGGTGAGCCTGATCGTCAAGAAGGATGGTGGAGGGCGCTGGATGGACGACAACGGTGGCGACTGGACCGAATTTGTGAGCGGTTCCATGACTGCCGGCTCGCGTCGCGTTCCCGGTTGGGATGTGCTCGACCGGGACATCGCGGCGATCGATGCCAAGAGCCTTTCGGTTCGCTACATCGAGGGCCTGATGAACATCGTCATGGCGGTGAGCGTCAACCCGGCGACCGGAAGGGTCTCGGCGGTTGGGACCGACGCCACCAACGAAATACGCTTCGAGCCGGTTCTGAACGGCCGTTTCCTGCGCGTCAACCTGGCGCTCATCGACGGGGATGACGGGAGCTCAAGCGTTGTCGACCTCAACCCCCACCTCACCTACGACGGCCCGAGGGTCTCGAAGGGTCTGCGCAAGCGCTCGATCGGCGACCCGAGGAGCATCGTGTGGAACGCCGCCGGCACCCGTGGCTACGTGGCGGGCATGGGCTCGAACAATGTGGTGGTGATCGATCAGCACGGGCAGCGCGTCGAGGGGACCAACCCGATCAAGGTCGGAACCGGACCCGTTGGGCTGGCCCTGGATGACGCGATGGGAAGACTCTATGTGCTCAATCGCTTCGCTGCATCGATTTCGGTCGTGGACGTCGACAGCGGCGCAGAGATCGACAAGATCAAGTTCTTCGATCCCACCCCCAGCGCGATCCGGAAGGGACGCAAACTGCTCTATGACACGCATGCGACGTCCGGACTGGGCCACGTCTCGTGCGCCTCTTGCCACGTCGATGCCCGAACCGATCGCTTGGGTTGGGACCTCGGGGCGCCCAACGGCGAGATGAAATCGAACGAAGATCAGAACAAGACCTTGATCCCCGGCGACACCTTTGCCGACTGGCACCCGATGAAGGGACCGATGGTGACCCAGACACTGCAGGACATCATCGGCAAGGAGCCCCATCACTGGCGCGGGGATCGCGACGGGCTGGAAGAGTTCGCCGAGGCGTTTCACGGCCTCCTGGGCGACGACAAGAAGCTCTCCGACGGCAAGATGCGCCGCTTCGAGAAGTTCCTGGCGACGATCCACTTTCCCCCCAACCCGTTTCGCGACTTCGACAACAGTCTGCCCAAGCGGATCAAGCTCTCCGGCCACTTTCGCAGCGGTCGGTTTGGACGGGAGGGCGATCCGCTGCCCGCCGGCAACCCGCGGCGCGGTCTCGAGATCTTTCGCCGAGGCGGCACCGAGGGTGGCGGACTGATCCAGTGCGCGACATGCCACACCTTGCCGACCGGACAGGGTACGCCGATGGCACGGATACTTCTCTTTTTTGTCCCGATCCCGAAGGGACCCAACGGCGAGGAGCACCAGGCCCTGATCGGCGAGGACGCTTCGGAGCAGCTGGGCTTCAAGATCCCGCATCTGCGCAACCTCTACGACAAGGTCGGGATGGAGACGACCCGCAGCCGGAGCCGGGCCGGATTCGGCTTTTTCCACGACGGTTCGATCGACTCGCTGGCGCGGTTTGTCAGCGCCGAAGTCTTCGATCTCGAGAGCGACCAGGATGTTGCGGATCTGGTGGCACTCATGCTGGCCTTTTCGGGTTCCGGGTTTGGGGAGCGCGATCTAGAGCCTCCGGGCTCGCCGAGTCTCGATGCCCACGCCGCGGTGGGAAGGCAGACGACGGTGTCGGCACCTGGAGATAGCCGCGGTTTGATCCGGGACATGGTGGAGATCGCATCGCAGGGTGCGGTCGATCTGGTGGTGAAGGGTCTACACAATGGCGAAGAGCAGGGTTGGTTCTACGAAGCCGGCTCCGACGCCTTTGCTCCCCGAGGCGGCGGTCCGGCCGTTGGTTTGAGCGCGCTGTTGGTCGGTGCCGCATCGGGTGCCGAGCTGACCTTCACGGTGGTTCCCGAGGGCTCAGGGAGACGGATCGGTCTTGGGAAGGTCAGTAACGCGAGCCGGAGTCCGCGGCGGGCGCCACGTCGCGAGATACCAGTGCCGCTCAAGCTGCAACCGCCGCGGCGCGAAGAGCCGTCACGTTAGGGCGAGGGCTTGACTCGGGTGGCTGGGCCCTGCCAGACTCCGCAGGTCGTTATTCATATTGCCTGGCGGCTGAGACTGTCGGTGATTGTGGTTTCTGTGCGCCTGGCACCCGAAGAAGGGGAGGCACACGATGACGCTCAACGCCGGACACTGGATTCGTGGTTTGACGCCGATCGGGCTTGTTCTCGCGCTCGCCGCGGGGCAGCCGTCGATTGCAGTGGCGCAGGACGACGACTCCGATCAGGCCGAAGAGACAGCTGCCGAGGAGGCAACGGAGCAGGAACTCGGCGAAGAGGAGTTTGGTGAGACCATCATCGTCACAGGGACCCGCAAGGCGGGTCTCATACCGACCGAGACGCTCACGCCGATCGACGTGTTGGCCAGTGAAGCCATCACAGAGCAGGCTAGCTTTGATCTGACAGACGGCCTCAGCAGGATTGCGCCTTCTTTCAACACCCAGCGTTTCCCGATTGCGGACGGCACGGCGTTTATTCGCCCGGTGACTCTGCGCAACCTCTCACCCGACCACACGCTGGTGTTGGTCAACGGTACGCGGCGGCATCGTTCGGCGCTGGTCAACCTGCAGCTGGCGCCGCTCGGCACTGTAAACCAGGGCTCCCAGGCGGTGGATTTCTCCACCTTGCCGGCGGCCGCCATCGAGCGAATCGAGGTGTTGCGGGACGGCGCCTCGGCTCAATATGGATCGGATGCGATCGCCGGTGTGATCAACGTGATCCTGAAGGATGCCGACGAGGGAGTATCCGTCTCCCTGCAGTCCGGCGAGTACTTCGAAGGGGACGGTGCGCGTACTACCGTGGGTCTGAACGCCGGCTTTGGTCTGGGCGCCGACGGATTCCTCAACGCGTCCTTCGAGCACTCGACCTCGGAGACGACGTCGCGTGGCGTCGCTCGCCCCGACGCGGCTGCCGTGGCCGATATCGTTGGCGCGGATCAAACGCCGCTCAATGGTCTCGGACAACGCTGGGGTGACCCCGACGTGGAAGTCTCGAAGCTGTTTGTAAACCTGGGGAAGGACGTCGGCGACAACGCCGAGTTCTACTCGCACGTCAGCTATGCAGAAAACGAAACCATCTCCGATTTCTTCTATCGCGGGCCAGTATTGGACCCTGTCCACATGACGGCCGCGCGGTCGACCTTGCAGCAGGATGCCGACGGCGATTTCCTGCCCGATCCCGCGCCTCAGTCGTTGATCGACGAGATCCTGGCGGCAGGTCTGAACCCGTCGGACTATCTTGTCGCGGATGCCTCGAGTCCGAGCGGCTTTGTGTTGCGCAACCCTGCCTTCACCTTGTTCCCCGGGGGTTACAACCCGAACTTTGGGGCCGATC
>JAOTZA010000389.1 GCA_029861655.1 Acidobacteriota bacterium
CCGCGCGAGGAGATCGAGATCATACGGCTTCTGGGAGCTGAGGTCTTTGCTCTGACCCTCAACTCGGAGGGTCTCGATGAAGACGCGGCCGAGACCGAGCGCCGGAGGCTCGAGTCTGAGGTAGGCTTCCCCGTCGCTCTCCCCCTCGAGCAAGGAACGGACCGCGTCGCCGAAGTTCTGTGTCGACGGCTGGGGCTAGGACGGGCCGCCAAGTGAGCTCGATCGACAGCATCGAGAGTTGGAAGGAGACTGTGCGGCTCTCGCGACCGTATCGAATCGCCAACCACGATTTCGACTCGGTCGAGCTGCTCTTCGTCCGATTGGGCAGCGACGATGGCAGGTTAGGACTCGGCTCGGCATCTCCGGCTCACTTTGTGACCGGCGAGACGGTCAAGGACTGCGAGGCAGCCCTGTCCAGCGAGCGGCTGGAAGATTTTCTCGGCCGGGATCCAACACACCAGCCGGCGCTCGGACGTCTGGCGGCTCGGCTACTGCGCCACACCCCCGCTGCCCGCGCGGCGGTCGACATGGCTCTGCTCGATCTCTGGGGCCGCTGCCTCGACCGGCCGCTGGTCGATCTTCTGGGACGAGTCCACGACGGGCTGCCGACTTCGATCACTATTGGAATCAAGACTGGAATCAAGACTGGAATAGAGGCTGGAATAGAGGCTGGGAGCACGACAGGCGACCAGGGTGTTCAGGAGACCTTGGACGAAGCCGAGGAGTACCTGGCTCGGGGATTTCGTTGCCTCAAAGTCAAGCTCGGCGATTCGCTCGAAGAGGATCTCGAACGGCTGGCCCGACTCACCGAACGACTCGATCAAAAGGCGACCGGAGTGACGGTTCGGGTCGATGCCAACCAGGGTTACGAGCGATCGGAGCTGGCACTCCTGTTGCGGGCGGCTGGGGCGCTTCGTCTCGAGCTCATCGAGCAGCCTGTCCCGGTGGAGAACGAGAAGGACTTGGAGTCGGTTCCGCCCGACCTGCGAAGGCTGCTGGCGGCTGATGAAAGTCTCCTGGGTACCGACGATGCACTGCGCCTCTCGAGCTCGACCGCACCCTACGGCGTCTTCAACGTCAAGTTGATGAAGTGCGGCGGTGTGAGCGCGGCCCTGGCGATCTCCAGAATCGCCGAAGGAGCCGGGCGCAAGCTGATGTGGGGCTGCATGGATGAGAGCGTGATAAGCATCGCAGCGGCCCTCCACGGTGCCTACGCCTGCCGGCCGACGCGGTATCTCGACCTGGACGGCAGCTTCGATCTGGCCCGCGACCCGGCCTCCGGCGGATTTGTGCTCCGCGACGGGTGTTTGTACCTGACGGATGAACCTGGTCTCGGGGTGGACCTAACGTAGCCGCAGGTCTCGCTCGATCCGCAAGACGCCGTCTTCGCCCACGACTCCCGGCCGGGTAGTCGCCCAAGTCGGGTTGGCCGATGCGTCTCTCCCCCGCTCACCGAGGTGAGAATCACCCTCAAAATGGAGGCTGAAGCTCTGCCGGCGGACCTCGGGCCCCCAGACGCGGTAGTGGACGTGCGCCGGTGGACCGTCCCCGGTGGCGTAGTGAGCCGGCTTGATGCTCTCGAAGCGGTAACGTCCCTCCTCATCGGTGAGCATCAAGCCGCACAGGCGGGCATCGCCCTCGTCCATACCGCCGGGCGAGTAATAGCCTTGGCTGTCGGTGTGAAAGACAAAAACCGTTGCCCCGGCGACGGGTGTAGAGCCGTCGCTCTCCAGAACCCGACCTTCGACAACCATGCGCTCCCCGGGCTCGTCGGGACCGGCAATTACGATGGATGACTCACTCCCTTTCTGGCCTCGGCAGTCGCCGCGATCCTGGGCGTTGCCAGGGGCGGGGGTCCACAAGGCGATCGAGAGGGCAAGACTTCCGCTGATCAGTGCTGTGCGACGCATGAGACCTCCTGTTTCCAACCGACACCTTCTCATACGCCCCGCCGCGTCTGGGGTTGCGTCGCAGGCGCCTACGGTGCCGACCCTGGTATTCTCGGTATCGGACATGACCGACTCCCGAGAGCAGCTCCTCGAAACCATCCGCACGTCGATCATCGGCGATGATCAGACGATCGATGGCCCTTTTGGTCCGCGCCGGGTCACCTATGCCGACTACACGGCGTCGGGCCGCGCGCTGAGCTTTATCGAAGACTTTCTGCGTCGGGAGGTGCTGCCGCTCTATGCCAACACGCATACGGAAACCTCCGGCACCGCTTTCCAGACGACGCAGTTCCGCGAGGATGCGCGCCGTATCATCCGGGACTGCGTAGGCGGTGGCGCGGATGACGTGGTCATCTTCTGCGGCTCGGGGGCGACCGGCGCGATCCATAGATTGATCGAGATTCTCAATCTCCACATCCCGCGCGAGCTCGACGACCGCTACGAGTTGAGCGCCAGGATCCCGGCAGACGAACGACCGGTTGTCTTTATCGGTCCCTACGAGCACCATTCCAACGAGCTTCCGTGGCGCGAGTCCATCGGCGAGGTGGTGGTGATCGACGAAGACTCGGACGGGCAGATCGATCTGGAGCGGCTCGAGGAGGAACTCGAGCGCCATCGAAAACGGGCCCTCTTGATCGGCAGTTTTTCCGCCGCTTCCAACGTCACCGGAATCGAGAGCAAGACCGGTCCCATTACCGCCCTTCTCCACCGGTATGGAGCCCTGTCGTTCTGGGACTACGCAGCGGCGGCTCCCTATCTCGACATCGACATGAACCCGCGCAGCGGCGCAGAAGGCGAAGGATCAGCCCTCTCCGACCGGCTCGATCGGCATATCGTGTCCATGGACGCCGTTTTTCTGTCGCCCCACAAGCTGGTGGGCGGTCCGGGCACCCCGGGGGTGCTGGTGGTGAAGCGCGAGTTGCTCCAGAACCGCG
>JAOTZA010000094.1 GCA_029861655.1 Acidobacteriota bacterium
GACGTCAAAGAAAGCCATGAAGATAAAGGCCATGACGATCGCCATCGGGATAAGGCTCGCCACCACCAGACCGGTTCTGACCCCGAGGCTGAGGAGCATGACCAGCATGACGATCGCGACCGCCTGAATCAGGTTACCGACAAAACCGTCGACCTTTTTTTCGACCTCACCGGCCTGGAACTGGGTGAACTCGAAGTCGATGCCGTGGGGGTAGCTGCGCTGCAGACGGTCGATGCTCTTCTTTACCTCTTCTCCCAACACCAGAATGTTGCCGCCTTCACGCATCGACATGGCCAGAGCCAAACCGCGGTCTCCGCTTGCTCGCATCAGATTCTCGGGCGGGTCGACATAGCCGCGATAGATGTTGGCGACATCCTCGAGATAGATGAGCTCCTCGCGACCGGGAAGACTGATGATCGTACGCTTGAGATCTTGCACCGACTCGAAGTTGCCCGAGGGCTCGAGGACGATCTCCTCGTCCCGGGTTCGTACCTGGCCTCCCGGGTTGATGATGTTGCGACTCTCAAGGATGTTCTTGAGTTGGCCCGGGGACAGCCCCAGCTCGGCCAGCCGGGCGTTGTTGTATTCCACGAAGACGCGTTCTTCCTGAGCACCGTGGATTTCGACCTTGGCGACCTCGTCGATCAAAAGAAGCTCGTCACGGACCTCATCGGCAACGTCCTTGAGCTCGGCGTCGCTATACCCGTCACCCGTGAGGTTTACGACGGTTCCAAAGACATCTCCAAACTCGTCGTTGACGTTAGGGCCGATGATCCCGTCGGGCAGTTGGCCGCGTGCCCGATCCACCTTGCGCCTCAGGTCATCCCAGATCGGCCGCATCACCTTGTAACGCTCTTGAACGTCGACGATGATGATCGACACGCCGTTCTTCGACTGGCTGTTGATGACATCGACCTGAGGAATCTCCTGAATCGCCTTCTCCAGCTTGTCGGTGACCAATTGCTCAACCCGCTCCGGGCTGGCGCCGGGGAAATAGGTGATTACCATCGCCGTGCGAATGGTGAACCCGGGATCCTCGGACTGCGGCATACCGAAATAGGACTGGATCCCCATCAGCGCCACCACCAAAAGAAAAGCGATGGTGATGCGGTTCTTTTCGATCGCCGCCCGCGTCAGGTTCACGGCAATTCCTCGGGTCCGGTCTGCAGCTTCACTTTTTCCCCATCAACCAACCGCCGCACACCGGCAGTGACGATCACTTCGTCGTCTACGAGACCGCCGAGGATCTCCAGACCATCGCCGGTCAGTTCGCCCACACTGACCGCACGGCGCCGCACGACTCCCTGCCCGGCGCTCGACGATTCCAAAACAAACACAAACCGCCCATCGCGATCTTCTCCAACCGCCACGGCCGGAACCATCATTCGACCGCCTGCACTCTCCGGAGTGAACTGAAAGACGACCTCTGCCGCCATTCCCGAACGGATGTCGGGATCGGCCTCACCAAGACGCACGATCACTGGAAACGTCGTGGCGGTCCCCAGCGCCGCCACCCCGGCCTCGGTGACCTCGGCCTGAAAGGTGCGGCCGGGAAGCGCATCGAAGCTGACTTCGACGCTTTGCCCAGACTCGACTTTGGCGATCACCGCTTCGGGGAGAGCCACCTCTACCTCGATCTCGGAGCCAGCTGTCATCAGCAGGATCCTCTCGCCCGCCTTGACGTTCTCGTTGACCTCGACGTCGACCGAGGCCACGGTGCCGTCAACGGGCGCTCGCAACGTGCTGTAGGACAGCTGCCGGCGCGCCTGCTCCAGTCGCTTTTCGGCCGCCTCGACCTGAGCGCGGCTCGACTCATTGCCCGCCCGCGCCCCGTCCAACTCACGCCTCGAAGCGTTGTTATTCTCGTACAGGCCGCGGACGCGCTCGTAGTCGGCCTCGGCGTTTCTGGCGGCTGCCGTCGCCTGCGCCAGACCGGCCACCGCCTCCTGGACCTGGAGTTCATAGTCCGTTCGATCCATCTGCGCCAGGACCTGACCACGACCCACCCTCCTGCCGACCACCACCGGCACGCGCTCGACCGTGCCGGCAACACGAAAACTGAGTTGAGATTCGACACCGGCACGGGCGACACCGGCAAAGGTGCGCGAGCGTGTCTCCGAGCTAGCGCTCACTGCCTGATAACGGACTGGACGTAGAACGGTCTCGGCCATCGGTTCCTCGGCGCAACCCAGAAACACCAGCCCCAGTGGCAAGCAGACTGCCAGGGCCGGTACCAGCATTCGAAAGAAGTTCCTCTCTTGTTTGTTGATTCTCATCAGGTGACTCCCTTGAACCTCGTTCGCGCCTTCATTCAGATGCCTGAGACCGGGCATCAGAGGCGGCCATGAATTCGTCCTGTTCCCGGCGCAACTCCCGGCGCTCTTCCTCGCTGGCCAGGATCTCGAACGTATTGCCGGCGCGCTGGATCTCGAGCAAATCGATCAAGAAATCGTACAGCGAGTTGGCGGCTGTCTCCTCGGAGTTCAACGCGTTGGTTTGCGCATCGAGAAGATCCAGGAGCGAGCTCACACCTCTGGCATATGCGTCTTCGACCAATTCGAGATTGGCGCGTGCCGCGTTTGCCGCCTGCTCCGAAAGCCGAATACCGACAAAGGAGGCACGGGCTTGTTCGAGCGCCGAGCGGATGCGTTGCTCGATCTTCTCCTCCGCGGCTGAGCGTGCAAGCTGCAGCCGCTCGAGCTCGATCTCCGCCTGCACTTCCTCGGCCGCACGCAAGCCTCCGGAGAAAAGTGGCACCGAAGCACTCAAGGCGAAGCTCCAGTTGGTGTCATCGGCGAGCGGTATCCCCAGCGGCGACGACGATACGTCTGCCCCCGCTCCGTCCTTCGACAATTTCTCCTCAAGATCCGCCTGAAACGCCACCGTCGGTGTCCACGAGGCGCGCCGCGCCGCGGTCAGCAAGCGCTGCTGGGCGGCGATGGCCGCGTCGAGCCGCTTGAGCTCCGGGGATCTCGCCAGTCCCTGGAGGACCACGAAGTCGCGGATCAGCGCGTGACGCCTCGGTGTGTCGATAAAGCTCCAGAAGCGCTTTTCATCACCACCGAGACCTGGAGTTTCAAGAGTGACGTCCTCGGTCAAAAAAGGTGCATCGAGGGGTCGATGCAACTGTCGCCGAATCGCGATCTCGGCCGTTCGCCGGTTGCCAACGGACTCGACGAGGGACTTACGCGCGCTCGCCACCTCGCTCTCCCAACGTAGAACTTCCCCCGCCGAGGCGACGCCGATCTCGCGCCGAACCTCGGCGACATCCAGATTCGACCGCGTACGCTCGACGTTGTTTCGCTGCACCCGTTCCAGCGCCTTGGCCCGCATCAGATCGAGGTAGGTGGTCGCCGCCTCGAGGGCGATATCCAGCCTCATCGTTTCGAGATCGAGCACCCGGCCCTCCTGTAGGCGCTTCTGGATCTCCACGTTGGCGGATGCCGAGTCGGAGTAGATAAGTTGCGTCAGACCGGCGGAGCCGGAAAGCGTACGTTCGGCCTGGCTGCCAAAGCTGGCTTCCGCGCGGTCATCGTCGATGGTGACGCTCGACGCCGAGAGACTCACCAGCGGCCGGAGCGCCGAGCGGGCAATGTCGACCTCCTGGGCTCCCACGGCGACCGCACGCCGCTCGACGATCAGATCCAGATTGACCAGAAGCGCCTCCTCGACGGCTCGCTGCAGAGACAGCTCGTAGGCTCCCTCGATGTCTTCGGCGTGGAGCAGATCAGCCTCGATCATCACCTCCCACCGCGGCGAGGCGTCTATCGCCCGCGCCGTCGCCATGTTGATCACCAGATTCTCTGGAGCGCTGAACTCGACCGGGATATCTCCGGCGTTCTCGCCCAGGAGGATTCGTTGGATGTTCAGTGCGATCCGGCGCGACAGCTTGGGGAAGAATTCGGGGGAGGCCGCACTGGCAAGCATCCCGGCCTCGACATCTCCGCCGCCAAGCCCCGAAAAGCTTGCCAGCTTGCGTTCGATGAACCCGTCGATCAGACGCCGATACTCATCTGGCGAGAACTGGAAAAGCGGCCACACATAGACCGCGTCGGCCCGTGGGGAGATGGCCTCGAGTACCTCTTTGGCTGATGCCGTCGCCGGAATGTACTCGAAATCGATTCCCGTCCCCGCCAGATTGATCGCGGTCCGCTCGACCAGCTCCGGGATGGCCTCGAGCAAGGTTGCGCTGGTAACGATCGCCACATGCCGAAACGAAACAATGTCGCGAAAGGAGTCGAGTTCGTGAGCCAGGTTGTCCGGCAAAGAGACGTAGTTCAGATTGCGAACCCCACTCGACACTCCCAATGGCAGTCCCTGAAGAGCCGGGTCAAGAACCACCGGCGCGATGACCGGCTTGGGGAGCTCACCCAGACAGCAGACGGCATGCGAAGCCAGAAGCCCCCAGGCAATCACAAGGTCCACCTCCTCGTCGTCGAGCAAGGTGCGGATGTTCCGGTTGGCAGTCTCGTAGGTCCAGTCGCCGATCATGTAGGCGTCATCGGGGAATTGAACATCGAACTCGCCCTCGGTGAGCACCTCGAGCTCGGTTACAGTGAGCCGCCGTACCATCTGGTTGAGCGACCACGGGCCGTCTACGACGATACCCACCCGAAACGGCGCCTCGGCCGCGTGACCCTGCATCGCCACAAAGAAGACAAGGCTCCAGCCCACCGCAATGGTCTGTCGCATCAACCTGCCCCTCTCCACGGTTTGGTCCTCGCTTTGATTGCCCGCCGGAATCGAAATCGTAACGCAACCCGAAGCTTTCTGCTAACAACCTTTCTTTGTCGATTGCCAGAATCAAAGACTTCATCACCGTACGCCGCCAGCGCTCAACGGCTGCGGCGCGATCGTAGTCTCCGCAGGGCACAGCGCGCGCTACTCGGACTCCCGGCGATCTAGAGGCGCGCGCCTCGGTTTCCCTCGCGCCGGATCTGGCTCACACTGCAAGATCTAGAGCCATGCGCTCGGTCAAACGTCCCTGGTGGAGCCTGCGATCGGGCGCATCCTTGGCGTAGCGCCGGAAGTGTCGCGGAGCGAGCCTCTCTTCGCTCGCAAAGCGACAGCTTCGGCGCGACGCTTTCGGCTCTGCCTGGCAGGAAAAGGCCCCGCCCTCTAAATGAGAGCAGGGCCCGAGAATCGCTGAAAATTCGATTACCAGTTGAACCGCACGTAACCGATGCCGCGGCGACCCACCAAATCCCCCCCGAATGACTCATAGTGGTCGTCGTCGAGCAGGTTCGAGATGTTCAACCCGACCGTCACCTGATCGTTCGCCAGGTAGTCCGCGCTCAGATTGACCACCTCGTAGGAGGGCACGCGGCCCTGGAACGCACCCGCCGCCCAGTTGAATCCATCTACTCCTCGAACGGAGAGAGAACCACCGGCCTTCTCGCCCCGGTAGTTGATGCCGGCGGCGAACTTGCCCTCGGGAGCGTTGGGCTCGAGATCGTTCGCGCTGACACCTGCCTCGATGATCTCGAAATCGAACCAGGAGTAGCTCAAGTCCCAACCCCAGTTCCGATTGGCCTGGACGGTCACACCAAAATCGATCCCCTCGGTGTCCACGGCGCCGGCATTGGTGTAGGAAGCCAGCGCGAAGATCGGCGTTCCGTCAACGTTGTTCGAAAGAAACGCGATCAGGGGGCCGAGAGCTCCTTCCAAGGTTGCCGCCAGCGTACCTGGAAGGGGGTGTCCGGCAGGTATCTGATAGGGACCGAAGTTGGGGTTGACGAGCCCGAACGGGTTCGCCGAAAGATCGGTGATGAAGTTCTCGAGCTCGTTGTTGTAGTAGTCGATCGTCAGGAAGGCCTTGCCCCCGATGATGCCGCTATACCCGACCTCGAACGACGTGACCTCCTCGAGGTCGAGATCTTTGTTTCCCAGCGCCCGAACACGAGTCGGACTGCCAAAGCCGCACACGACACCGAAAGGCGTGCACAGTGCGGCTTCGATCCCAGAGAGATCGATCGCTGCGAGAGTTGTTCCCGGAATCACTGTCGGAGCATCGAGGAAGAACTCCGAGTAGTTGGCCACCTGGAAGGCCTCGTTGTAGCTAAAACGCAGCTTGTGGTCGGGATTGATCCCATAGACCAGAGCAGCTTTCGGAGAGGTCTGCGACTCATGTAGGGAGCTCGAGTCGTAACGCCCCGCGAGCACCAGCTTCACCTTGTCGCCGATCTCGAAGTCGACCTGGCCGAAAACCGCGTCCGAATCAGAAGACACCGGAGCAAAGGTCAAGGTCTGGAAGCCCTGGAAGTTTGCCGTGTCGATGTCTTCGCTCTTGGTTGAAGCGCCCAGAACCAACCGGGTTCGACCCTGGTTGAAGTCCCAGTTGGTCTGCGCCTCGACGACCTCGTTTGAAGCATCGAGAAAAATCCGGCCACCGGAGGCCAGCGCCAGCTGATCCGGGCTCTCCCGGTCGTTGGTGTACGCCAAAACGTTGAAATGGTCCGTGCTGAAGTTGACGCGGCTGTAGGTGCGCTCGATGTCGTTGACATCGACCCGACCGATTCCGGTGACGACGACATACCCCTCGGCGTCGAAGTACCCGGTCTCGAGCGTCAGAATCCCGGTGTTGCCGAGCTCCTTGTCGAACCGGATGCTGAAGTCCGAAGAGTCGTGAAAATCGGTGGCCGTTCCCCTCTCGAGCGGCAGCCCCGCGTACTCGGTCGTCGAGGTCCGCGGCACCGTAAACCCGTCGCCCTCGAAGTACGCCGCTTTGAGTTTCATGTACCAGTCGGCCCCCAGATCGGCCGACCAGCCCAACTCACCGCGGAGAGTGCCGAGCTCACCACCGCTAAGCGTCAGCCGACCCCCGACGCTGTCCTTCGGCGCCTCGGTGATCAGGTTGAGGACACCGTTGAAGGCGTTCTTGCCGTAAAGAGCCGAGCTTGGACCGCGCACCAGCTCGATCGAAGCCAGCCCCTCCTGGTTGGCGAGATAACCCCACTCGGTCGAACCCAGAAAGGGCACCGCTGGGTCGCGCCCGTCGACGAGCACCTGAACACGTCTTGTCAGAGAGCTGTTGAAGCCTCGCGTATTGAGGTTGAAATCGTGGACCCCACTCTGGGTCACTTCAACGCCCGGGGTGAATTCCAGTACCTTCGGCAGTTGGCCGGCACTCGACTCACGGGCGATATCGGTCTGGTTCATCACTGTCACCGCCGCGGGAGCATCGACAACTCGCTCACGCCGCCGCGAAGCCGAGTAGACAGTGATGGTCTCGGCGAAGCTGACGTCCCAATCAACCTGGGTCTCCACCGTGGTCACCTCACCGGCACCGACCGTGACCGACTCGGTCGTCGTGTTGTCGCCGAGGGTCAAGCTCAGAGTGTAATCACCCGCTGCCACGCCTCTGAAGGCGTAGCTGCCGCCACCGCCGGTCAGCTCGACATCGCCGGTCTCGGTGATCACGACGACCACACCGCCGAGACCCGCCCCGTCGTCCCGAACCACCCTTCCGTCGATTCCGCCGTCGCCCTGTGCGTGGAGAGCCCCGGTCAGGGTCAAGCAAAGAGCCACACAAGAAATGCTCGAACGCTTCAAACTCATACCGCCTCTTTTCTCCGTGAGACCGTTGGTTTCTCTAGGTACTGGCAATAATCTCAACTTCTCGGCCCTAAGGGCAAGTAACGTAATGGTTTAGTCACCTCTGGAGGCTCAAACCCCGCTACAATCCGTTGACACCCCGGGGAGCGCCCGTCTTACATCCATGAGCACAAGTCATTCCAGCGGCCCCAAGAACTTTGTCGTCATGGGCGCCGGCCAGGTCGGGTTTCATCTGGCCCAGTCGCTCTCCCGGGGCGAGCACGATGTAACCGTCATCGACATCAGCCCGGAGAAACTCGAGCGGGTGGAAGAAGAGTTGGATGCGCGAGTCGTCGTCGGCAACGGTGCCCACCCGCCGGTCCTGACGAACGCCCGTGTCGCTACTAGTGACCTCTTCATGGCGGTGTCGTCCTCGGACGAAGCAAATCTTACGGCCGCCATCATCGCCAAGCACCTGGGCGCCGCGAGAACCGTGGTCCGAGTCGCGGTGGCGGACGAGGTCATCGCGGACCGGCGTATCTATGAAGATCTCTTTGGTGTCGACCTCTTGCTCTCGACCCAACTGTTGACGACGACCCGGATTCTCAATCGGATTCGCGGACACCATACGGTGGCGGTCGAGTATCTGGCGGCCGGCAAGGTCCAGCTGCGCAAGGTTCAGCTGGACTCCGAGTCACCGCTTACCCGCCACCCTCTGCGAGAGGTTTCGTTGCCTAAGGACTCCTTGGTGGTGGCCTTTTTTCAGGGCGACAAGCTCGTCGTGCCCGGCGGCGACGACCGTGCCCGTCCCGGCGACGAGGCACTGATCCTCGGCACGACCGAGGCCATCGGCCCCTGCGAACGGATGATCTCGAGCGGCCGCGAGGTTCTGGGAGACGTCGTTGTCGCTGGAGGCGGCGAGACCGCCCAGACCGTCACCAAGGTCCTGCTCCGGCTCGGCGCCCGGGTGCGGATCATCGAAAGCGACGGCCGCCGGGCGAAGGAGCTTGCCGAACGCTTCCCGAGCAGCCAGGTGATTCACGGCGATGCCACCGATCTCCAACTTCTCAAGTCGGAGCGCATCGCCTCGGCGCGGACCTTTGTCGCGCTCACCGGCGAGGACGACAGCAACCTGATGGCCTGCCTCCTGGCACAGGAGCTCGAGGTCGAGCAGGTGCTGGCCCTCGCCCAACGAGCGGAGACCTCCAAACTCTGGCAACGGCTCGATCTTCATGACGTGTTCTCGCCACGCTCCCTGGCCTACGAGCGGATCAGCGAATACATCGACAACGACTACAGCGCCACCCTGGTGTCGCTTCAGCGTGGTGCCGCTCGTGTTCTCGAGCGAATGCTCGAGCCGGCGAGCCCGGCGGCCGGCGTGACGCTGGCGGAGATGGGTGCGCCCCGCGGCCTGATCGTCGGCGCCGTGAGGCGGGGTGAGAAGGTCTTTGTTCCAGGTGGGAGCGACCGGCTCGAGGCCGGCGACCTGGTCATCCTCTTTGTCCAGGAAGAGGAGCTCCAGACCGTGAATCTGTTGTTCCCAGCCCGCGAGCCCAGGCTGGGGGCCGGAGCGTGAACCTACACGCGGCGGCGCGCTTTCTAGGCCGTCTCGTACTTCTACTGGCCGGCGCAATGCTGGCGCCCCTCGTCTGCTCAGTGATCTACCGGGAGGCCGACGCCCGTGCCTTCCTGCTGTCAGCGGCCATCACCGCCGTGGGTGGTTTGGCGTTGATCTTCTACGGTCGATCGGGCGGCGAGTCCTACCGGCGAGAGGGGATCCTCGTCGTGGCGGGAGGTTGGATTCTGGCGTCGCTCTTTGGTGCGCTGCCCTATCTCTTCGCCGGCGTCTTCAACAGCCCCATGGACGCTCTTTTCGAGTCAGCTTCGGGCTTCACAACCACCGGGGCCTCGGTGATGACCGATATCGAGGTCCACGGGAGGGGAATCCTCTTCTGGCGCAGCTTCAGCCAGTGGCTTGGAGGCATGGGGATCATCGTTCTTTTTGTAGCCCTGCTTCCCGAATTGGGCCCCGGTGCGAGGTTTCTCTACAAGATGGAGGTGCCGGGACCGTCGGCCGAGTCTCTCCACCCGCGTATCCACGATACCGCGGTCATCCTCTGGAAGCTCTACCTCTCACTGACCGGCGCCCAGACGCTGCTCTTGATGGTCGCCGGGATGAACCTCTACGACGCCCTGACGCACACCTTCTCCACTCTGTCGACCGGTGGTTTCTCGCCCCGCAACGCATCGGTAGCGGCTTTTGATTCGCCCGCGGTCGAGATCATCATCATCGTCTTCATGATCCTTGCCGGCGTCAATTTCTCGCTCTACTTTCGAGCCTGGTCCAGCCGCGGCAGAAATTTCGTCAGGGACTCAGAGTTCCGTCTCTATGCGTTCATCCTGGCCGCAGTATCGCTGCTCATCCTCTTCGACCTGTCGAGCCACGGTGGGGCCACGGGCTTCTTCAAATCGAGCATCGACAGCCTCTTTCAGGTGGTATCGATCCTCACCACAACTGGCTACGTAACAGCGGATTTCGAAGTCTGGCCGGCGCTTTCCCGGATGCTGCTGGTCGGCCTGATGTTCGTCGGCGGATGCGCCGGGTCCACGGCCGGGTCGATGAAGATCATGCGGATGGTCATCGGTCTCAAGTCGGCGCTACGCGAAGTGCGGTTGATCTTCAGCCCCAACACCGTGATCTCGATCTTTGTCGGTGGCAAGAAGGTGCCCGACTCGGTAGTCCGTAGCGTCGCCGGCTTCTTTATCCTGTACATCTCGCTCTGGGGGGTCGGCGCCATTTTGCTGGCCCTTGGAGGCCCCGACCTGATCAGCGCGGCCACCGCCGCCGCCGCGACTCTCGGCAACATCGGTCCCGGGCTCGGGCTCGTCGGCCCGACCGAGAACTACGCCTTCTTCAGTTTCTGGCACAAGGGACTGATGGTGCTTTTGATGTGGCTCGGCCGGCTCGAGGTGTACTCGATCGCGGCGCTCTTTACTCGCACCTTCTGGCGTCCCTGAGACCGCCGGACTCTTTGGGCGAGCCGTCAGCCCGCCTCGAAGCCCACCGCAACATGTGAGCCGTCGCAAAACGGCTTGTTCGCTGATGCCCCGCAACGGCAAAGAGCCGCTTTGTCACCGCTGACGGTATCGCCGGCCCCGCTACCGGCCAAGGTGAAGGGACCCGCCAACAGAAGCGGCCCGTTCGTTGCCACCGAGAC